>JANLWF010000315.1:0-1724 GCA_031364385.1 Methylotenera sp. | reverse complement strand
GTCGGTGGTGAGCGTTCGCGTGGTGGAGACGATTCCTGGTAAAAGTTGCATGGGTTTAGAAATCCCTAATCCAAAACGCCAAATCGTATTTTTATCCGAAATTATGAGCAGCCAAGTGTATGCGGATATGCATTCGCCGATTGCAATTGCCATGGGCAAAGATATTGCAGGCAAGCCAGTGGTAGCAGATTTAGCCAAAATGCCGCATGTGTTGGTGGCGGGCACTACGGGCTCGGGTAAATCGGTGGCGATTAACGCGCTAATTTTAAGCTTTTTGTATAAGGCCGAAGCCTCAAAAGTGCGTATGATTTTGATCGACCCAAAAATGCTGGAGCTTTCAGTTTACGAAGGCATTCCGCACTTATTAGCGCCAGTTGTTACCGATATGCGCCAGGCCGCCAACGCGCTTAATTGGTGCGTGGCCGAGATGGAGCGGCGTTATAAGCTGATGTCAATGCTGGGTGTGCGTAATTTGGCGGGTTACAACCAAAAAATTAAAGATGCCGCAAAATTGGGCGAAAAAATTCCTCACCCGTTTAGCCTCACGCCAGACGAACCAGAGCCCCTAGAAGAGATGCCGCTTATCGTCGTGGTGATTGATGAGTTGGCCGATTTAATGATGGTGGTGGGCAAAAAAGTAGAAGAGCTGATTGCACGCTTAGCCCAAAAGGCACGCGCTTCTGGCATCCATTTGGTGCTGGCAACACAGCGCCCATCTGTAGATGTGATTACAGGGCTTATTAAGGCAAATATACCCACCCGCGTGTCGTTTCAAGTGTCTAGCAAAATAGATTCGCGCACCATACTAGACCAAATGGGCGCTGAAGCGTTACTAGGTCAGGGCGATATGTTGTACATGCCACCTGGCACGGGTTACCCAGTGCGCATTCACGGCGCTTTTGTAAGCGATCACGAGGTGCATCAAGTAGTGAATCACTTAAAATCACTGGGTGAGCCAAACTATATTGAAGGTATTTTGACCAATGAAACAGAAGGCGGCGATATTGATGGCATGGGCAATGATGATGGCGGCGAAAAAGACCCGCTTTATGACGAGGCGGTGGGAATTGTGCTAAAAAGTCGCCGTGCCAGCATTTCATCGGTACAACGTCAACTTAGAATCGGCTACAACCGCGCGGCGCGGCTGATAGAAGACATGGAGCGCGCTGGACTGGTGTCGAGCATGCAAAGTAATGGTAATAGAGAAGTCTTAGCTAAAGGAAGTATGTCACACGATGAATAAATTGTTGTTTGGATTGATGTTATTGACCTTACAGTTGCTTTCCTCGCGGCAGGCGCTTGCGGATGGCGTTTCTAGCCTGCGTGATTTTTTTAATAACACGACGACCATGCGCGCGCAATTTAGCCAAATGGTGAATGACAAACAAGGTCGCAAAATTCAGGAGGTAGAGGGCACCATGCAGCTACAGCGCCCGAATAAATTTCGTTGGGATTACAAAAAACCTTACGAACAACAGATTGTAAGCGATGGTAAACAAGTATTTTTATACGATACCGAACTACAGCAAGTGACGATTCGTGAGTTAAGCAAAACGCTGGGCTCGAGTCCTGCGGCTTTGTTAGCAGGCGGTGAGGCAGTAGAAAAAAGTTTTATTTTAAAAAATGCCACACGCAAAGATGGCCTCGCTTGGGTATTAGCCTTGCCAAAAGATAAAGAAAGCGGCTTCGACCGTGTGCTGCTTGGGTTTAAGGCGGATAAACTA
>JANLWF010000306.1:0-7826 GCA_031364385.1 Methylotenera sp. | reverse complement strand
CAGTTTTCGTTACCAGATTTAGCTGCATCGTGGCTGGTTAGCTGCTTGATTGGCTTTAGTATATGTTATGCAGCCAGCAAAAAAGTAATCCCTTTCAAGTTATTACTTGGTAACAGCCTAATTGCTAGTCTATGCAGTTACACAATGTTTTACTTCACCGCTGA
The DNA here is from genome assembly GCA_031364385.1 of Methylotenera sp. Classification (GTDB taxonomy): domain Bacteria; phylum Pseudomonadota; class Gammaproteobacteria; order Burkholderiales; family Methylophilaceae; genus Methylotenera_A. Next base: position 7,662 of record JANLWF010000306.1, on the reverse strand, counting down.
TGCCATTCATAAATCCAGCAATATCAGCTTTGATCCAATTCCAATATTAATTGCATTGCTCATGGCTTTTGTCGTGAGTATGCTGGCCATACTCACGCTCTCGTGGATGAAAGAATATGCTGGCGAAAACACCAATTTGGTAAAAAGTATTTTATCGTTAATTACAGCAGCTGCTATTTTTGGTTTACACCTCGCTTTTAGCGCCTCTATTAATTTGCATACAAGCGCTCAATTAGCTGCAGAGTACGCTGTCTCAGACAGAAAATTACTGGCTGCCATTATTGCATTGTCTATTGTTTGCTTATTTTTGCTGGTATTCGCTGTGGCCATGTTTTATGAAAAATCTGGCAAAGCCACGTTTAAGTTTGACATTTTAAATATTCAAAACAAATTGAATCTGCATGTGCTTGATGCTAAAGACGCGCTGACCAATCTCCCCAATCGCCGTGCTTTTCAGCACCAATTAGAAGCGGCCTCTAAGCGTTGCATACGCACTGGTGACAGCATTGCCATTGCCTTTATCGATTTAGATCACTTTAAGCCTATTAATGATCAATTTGGTCACCACATTGGCGATGCAGTGTTAACCTCTGTTGCACAACGTTTACAATCCGCAGTACGTGCATGCGATTTTGTAGCGCGCATGGGTGGAGATGAGTTTGTGGCTTTAATTGAGGAAATTAAATCTGATGAAGACATCGTGCCGATTGTCGAGCGTATTGTTAACTCGATTAAAGACCCATTTATAGCCAATCATCATCAAATCGAAATCTCATGCTCTGTGGGTATTGCTATTTATCCGCGCGATGGCGATATAGAAAAACTCATGATTTGTGCCGATGCGGCCATGTATAAAGCCAAAGAGGCGGGTAAGAATCAATTTAAATTTTATGATGCTGAAATTGAATACGCCTCCGAGCAATTGTTAGTAGTGCATCAAGAGTTACTACAGGCCTTTGAACACAATCAGCTTAGCCTAGCCTTTCAACCTAAATTTGATTGTAAAACACGTCTGCCAGTAGGCGCAGAGGCGCTTGTACGCTGGAACCACCCCGCCAAAGGCGAGCTATCGCCAAAAGATTTTATTGCAGAGGCAGAAAGCTTTGGGCTAGTAAATAAAATAAATGAATGGGTTCTAGAAGAAGTTTGTCGCACCATTCAACAAGCGAATAGAGAAGGCATTGATTTAAATATCTCCATTAATTTAGCTAACCAGCAATTTCGTAATGCAAATTTAGCGCATGAGGTGACCGAAATGCTTAGGCAATATGATGTATCCTCAAACAGCTTAATCTTTGAAATTAAAGAAACTGCCGCCATTAAAAACGAACAACAATTTAAGCTTTTACTTTCGCAGTTTAAATTAGCCAAAATTAAAATAGCCTTAGATGATTTTGGTTTGGATGCATTTACGCTTACTTATCTACAAGAATTAAACATAGATGAGCTGAAACTGGATAGAGCCTTTGTTGCAAAAATAGCTCAAACCAAGTCTTCCAGAGCTTTAATTGACGGAGTAATCCGACTTGCCCATGCTTTAGGTTATAACGTGGTCGCCGAGGGCGTAGAAACCGATGAGCAGTGTAATATGCTGGCTGATTTAGGTTGTAACCATATGCAAGGTTACTTGTTATCTAAACCAATCGGCAAAGATAGCTTGTTTAATTTATTCATCCCTTCTCGCAACAAGTTCGAGTCTAACGATTAGGTTAAATCGCTGATTATTAAATATAAGCACCTAAACAGCTAGCAGCAGTACAGTGGCTTGGCAAGCTGTTAAAATAAGTGCTATGCAAGCACTTATACTCTATGGAATTCCTAACTGCAATACAGTTAAAAAAGCCCGTGATTGGCTTGAAAGCCAACATATTGCTTACGAGTTTCACGATTTTAAAAAACATGGGGCGTCTCAACAATTGTTAGAAAACTGGCTGGCACAAACCCCACACGAAAGACTCATCAACCGCGTAGGCCTTACTTGGCGTGTCTTAGACGATAGTACTAAAGCCAGTATTATTGACAACGCCGCTGCAATTGCGCTTATGCAAGCAAAAACTTCTGTTATCAAACGCCCAATATTAGAAAAAAACGGTAAAATTGTGTGCTTAGGCTTCGATGAAGCCGCCTATAAAGATTTATTCAAATGAGCAAAACACTAGAACTCGCTATCGACCTGCTCAAGCGCCAATCTAACACGCCGCTAGACGCAGGCTGCCAAGAAGTCATGATTGAGTGCCTTGCAAAGCTAGGCTTTAAAATTGAGCGTATGCGCTTTGCCGATGTAGATAATTTTTATGCACGTCGTGGCACAACCTCGCCATTATTGGTATTTGCAGGGCATACCGACGTAGTGCCTACTGGCCCGCTAGATAAATGGCACACACCACCGTTTGAGCCCACCATAAAAGACGGCATGTTGTACGCACGCGGCGCGGCCGATATGAAAACTTCACTTGCTGCGTTTGTCACCAGCATAGAAGAATTTGTCGCAGAAAACCCCAATCACACAGGCTCTATTGGCTTGCTGATTACCTCGGACGAAGAAGGCGTGGCCACACATGGCACTGTAAAAGTTGTAGAAGCGCTAAAAAATCGCGGTGAGCTGATTGATTATTGCATCGTCGGCGAGCCTACCAGCAATAAAATAGTCGGCGATATGATTAAAAATGGACGGCGCGGCTCGCTCTCTGGCAAGCTCACCGTTATTGGCTTGCAAGGGCATATTGCTTATCCGCATTTGGTGAAAAACCCCATTCACCTAGTCGCCCCCGGGATTAAAGAGATGGTAGAAACCGTGTGGGATAAGGGCAACGAATATTTTCCGCCCACTTCGTGGCAGATTTCGAACATAAACGGTGGTACGGGCGCGACTAATGTGGTGCCAGGCGAAGTCGAAATTTTATTTAACTTTAGATTCTGCCCAGAGTTAAATGGCGCAGGCAGTACAGATGCAAATTTACGCGAGCGTGTACACGCGATTTTAGATAAGCACGCGCTCAAGTATGATGTAGAGTGGGAATATTCACCGCCCTACATCACGCCGCGTGGCAACTTGGTAGAAGCCATTTCGGAGGCAATTTCAGAATGTTATGGTGTTATGCCAGAGCTCTCGACCACGGGAGGCACATCTGATGGCCGCTTTATTGCGGATATTTGCAAACAAGTGATTGAATTCGGCCCACTTAACGCCACCATCCACAAGCTCAATGAATGCGTGGGTGTGGCTGATATTGAGCCACTTAAAGATACCTACAAATACACTATGCAAAAGCTGCTTAAATGATGCACTTTCCAAGGTTAGCCGAAGAGCTTTTCACCATCCGCGATTGGCTACGTTTTACCGTTAGCCAATTTGAAGAATCCGACATTTTTTTCGGTCACGGCACCGATAACAGTTATGACGAGGCGGTGTGGCTGATTATGAGTGCGCTGCATTTGCCACACGACACGCTCAACAATTTTTTAGACGCGGTGATTACCGAACAAGAGCGCAAACATCTCGCGCATTTAATCGAACAGCGCATCACCAAACGTACACCTACCGCTTATTTACTGCGCGAGGCGTGGTTGCGTGGCTTTAAATTTTATGTGGATGAGCGCGTGATTGTACCGCGCAGTTTTATTGCTGAACTACTCGATTTTAATGAGGAAGGTGAGCATGGCTTACAGCCGTGGATTGAACACCCTGAATTGATTAATTCCGCCGCCGACATCTGCACAGGCAGTGGCTGCTTGGGTATATTACTGGCCAACGCCTTCCCCGATGCGGTCATTGACGTAGTGGATATTTCTCCTGATGCGATTGCAGTGGCGAATATCAACATCACCAACTACGGATTGCAAGAGCAAATCAGCGCGATTCAATCGGATATGTTTGCAGCGCTTAAAGGCAAAAAATATGACCTGATAATTAGCAACCCGCCTTACGTCGATGCGCCCAGCATGGCGAAACTGCCGACTGAATATCGTAATGAACCACAACTAGCACTTGGTAGTGGTGTTGCGGGCTTAGACCACACGCACACTATTCTGCGTGAAGCGGAAAAACACTTAAATGATGACGGTATTTTGGTGGTAGAAATCGGTCATAATCGTGATGCCTTACTAGAGGCCTACCCTAATTTGCCGTTTACTTGGTTACAGGTTGAATCTGGTAATCAGTTTGTGTTTTTGCTGACTAAAGAGCAATTATTAGCTATGTGAAAAACTACATTTTAATGTTAATTTTTTTGCTAACAGCCTGCCTCAAACCTAAGCATCGAAACCAAGCCAACGCCTAATGAAGTCATGTGCACGCAAGATGCCATGCAATGCCCCGATGGCGGATGGGTTGGGCGCAGCGCACCAAATTGTGCGTTTATTTGCCCCGCAGCGCCTTTAGAATAAGGCCTACGAATAATTTAACCCCTTCCGCGATTCCTATCACTTTTTTTCTGCATTGCTGGCTCTGCCAAATCACTAGTCTGCCGCACGCGCCTATTGGCGGGCTTTCTGGGTGCTGATTTTTTAGCCACAGCATCTGTTTTATTACGATAAGGCCTTATCTCGCCCTCAACCGCTTCGCGTGGCGCTCTATCGAGTGCGCTTAAGCGTTGTTTACGCACTTTCGGCATAAACACTGTTGTCGCTTTGTCTTTTTCGCGTTGATTCAATTGGCGTAGCGGCGTTTTTGGTGCTTCTAGCCCAGCCCATTCCAGCAAATCAACCACTTGTTTTTGCTTAAGTTTTAGCATTTGGCCACGTTTAACGCGTGGCGGCAAATTCACAGGGCCAAAACGCACGCGCATTAACCTACTAACAGGTAACTGAAACGCCTCAAACAAACGACGCACTTCGCGATTTCTACCCTCACGAATAACCACTTGATACCAATGATTCGCGCCCTCGCCGCCTTGCGCGCTAATGCTGTCAAAGCTTGCAGGACCGTCTTCTAGCTCAATACCTTGCGTGAGCATGGCCATTTGTTCTTCCGTCAACTCGCCAAAAATACGCACCGCGTATTCGCGCTCCACTTCGTAGCGTGGGTGCATAAAGCGGTTGGCCAGCTCGCCAGAGTTGGTAAAAATCAGCAATCCAGACGTATTCATATCTAGCCTGCCAATAGCTATCCACTTGCCTTGCTTGATACGCGGCAACTTATCGAACACGCTGGCGCGGCCTTCTGGATCGTCTTGGCTGACAATTTCGCCTTCTGGCTTATGGTAAATCAGCACTTGCGGCAGCTCTGGCTCAAAATTTAACTTAAGCGGACGGCTATCTACACGCACAATATCGTATTGAGTCACGCCTGCACCCACTTTGGCGGTTACGCCATTAATAGTGACGCGACCGCTGGCAATCATTTCTTCCATATCGCGGCGCGAGCCTAAACCTTGCATGGCCAGCAGCTTGTGTAGGCGCTGCGTAGGTTCTGCTGGGGTTAAATTAGTTCCGTTTTCGTCAACCGCTAACTTGGTAAAACTAGTTTTAGGGCGGCGAATGGCGGCTTGCGGATCGCGTTGTTGCTTAAAGGGACGTGCCATGATAGATAACTTCTTGATTGCAATAGCGCATTTTACAGCAAAAACAACTTAGCCACAGATGAACACAGATAAACACTGATTAAAAGCAAAACCTAATTTCTAAAGTAAAGTAAACATAACGTAGTTAGCGCCAGTTGTCTTATTCATCAATCAATTCATAAAGGTTTTATCTGTGTCTATCTGTGGCTAAAAATTAAAGCGGAATTTCGGTTTGCTCAAAATCGTCCATCGCGGGCAGCTCGTCCAAGCTGCGCAAATTGAGGTCATCTAAAAAGTGCTTCGTCGTTGCATATAAAGAAGGTCTGCCAGGCACTTCACGCTGGCCGACGACATCAATCCAATCACGCTCTTGCAATTGGCGCATGACGTTCTGATTAACCGCCACACCGCGTATTTGCTCAATGTCGCCGCGTGTTACAGGCTGGCGGTAGGCAATAATGGCGAGTGTTTCCATCACCGCGCGGCTGTATTTTGGTTGCCGATCTGGGCTAAGGCGCGCGATAAATTCGCTAAATTGCGGCTTGGCTTGAAAGCGATAACCTGTGGCAACTTGCACCAATTCCAGTGTTTTTTCATTCCAGTCTTGTTTGATTTCATCCAATAACATACGCAAAGTCGTGCGCTCCATGCGGCCTGCGAACAGTTTAAGTATGTCATCTAAGCTTAATGGCTGACCAGCCGTTAGCAGCGCGGCTTCCAGCACTTGCTTCATTTGGTCTATATTTTCAGGCTCTTGCATGGTTACCCACTTACATTAGCTTGTAAATAAATCGGCGAAAACGCTTGTTGCTGCGTCATGCGAATTAAGCCTTCTTTCGCCAGCTCTAAAATCGCCAAAAAATTCACCACCAATTTTGCCAACACTTCAACTTCTTGGTCAAACAGCGCAGAAAATTCCACCATGCCATCGGTCTTTAAGCGCCGCAGAATCTGGCTCATGTGCTCACGCACTGATAATTCTGATTTGCCAATTTTATGGTGCGTAATGAGTTTGGCGCGTTTTAGCACACTGCGCCAAGCTCCTACCAATTCATCCAAACCCACTTCTGGCGGTTTAATTTCCGATATATGCTGATAATAGGCGGCCGCAACCCTAATATCCACGCCCACTTGCGGCATAGCATCCAGACGTGTGGCGGCGAGCTTAATCGCCTCGTATTCCATCAAACGGCGTACTAATTCGGCACGAGGGTCATCTTCCTCAGCAATTTCGGTAGGTTTTGGCAACAACATGCGCGATTTAATCTCAATCAACATCGCAGACATCAGCAAATAATCGGCCGCGAGTTCAAGTTTGATGACCTTCATTTTCTCTACATAAGCCATGTACTGGGCAGTCAATTGCGCCATAGGAATATCGAGAATGTCCAAATTGTGCTTGCGAATAAGGTAAAGCAGTAAATCGAGCGGACCTTCAAAGGCTTCTAAATACACCTCCAGCGCATCGGGCGGAATGTATAAATCCTGCGGCAGCTCGGCCAGCAGCTCGCCCTTAATTTTGATTTCTAAGTTAAGCTGCGGTAGCATTAATGCACAACCGATTTCGAAAACACATTAATCACAATCGCACCCGCAATAATCAAGCCCATGCCTACCATGGCAGGCACATCCAACACTTGGCGATACACCACCCAGCCAATAATAGACACTAGCACAATGCCCATGCCCGACCAAATGGCGTACATAATGCCCACTGGCAACACGCGCATGCTTACCGCCATAAAATAAAACGCCGTGCCATAACCAACTACCACTATGAGCGATGGCCACAGCCGCGTAAACTCGTTAGAGGCTTTAAGCGCGGTTGTACCGATGACTTCTGCGACGATTGCAATGGCGAGGGCTAACCAGTGATTCAAATGATGCTCCTATAATTCGTCATTCCCGCGAAGGCGGGAATTTATTTTACACCTTATAATTTTATGTAGCCTTGATGAAGCATAGTGAAATCAAGGTTTATAATAACCTCGATTCCATTGAATTGCATCGAGGCTACGCTTGCTAAATACACCTCCAACGCATTTGGCAGAATGAATAAATCGTGCGGCAACTCAGTTAAAGTTTCCCCTTTAATTTTGATAGGTATAATGTCTAGCATTTAGCTCAATCTAATTAAATTGTGCTAAACAAAGAAATGAAA
>JANLWF010000074.1:0-2992 GCA_031364385.1 Methylotenera sp. | reverse complement strand
CTAGCGTTAAACACCACAACCTCGCTGAAGATTTAGACGTCATTGATATTTTGCACTAGGATTATTCTAAGAGTTTTTAGGTCAAAAACTTTTGGCGGAAGAGGTGAGATTCGAACTCACGACAAGGTAAACCCTGTGCCACCTTTCCAGGGTGGTGACTTAAACCGCTCATCCACTCTTCCGTATAACTTGCTTTAGCTTGCTTAAGCGTAGGTGGCGGATTATATACGACAACAGAAACTAAATATAGGCGGCATGGTCGGTGGGTTAGCCAAACTAATCTTTAAGCAAATAAGTATTCACCTCACCTTTACCCTTTACTTGCACTAGGCCGCGAGATTCTAATCTGCAGTCATCTTTCAATAAATTATAGGTAAACTCACTTACTTGGACTGAGTTTGGTAAGCCAGTTTTTTCCATACGGCTAGCCATATTCACCGCGTCACCCCAAATGTCATAAGCAAACTTACTGGTGCCTATCACGCCCGCCACAACGGGGCCACTGCTAATGCCTATACGCATTTGTAATTCTTTACCCGTTTGTACATTAAATTCGGCAAGCTCTCGCTGCATTTTTAAAGCTAAGTGTGCAATTACACAAGCGTGATCGTCTCTGCTAATTGGCGCGCCACTCACCACCATATAGCCATCACCGATTGTTTTAATTTTTTCCAATCCATACTGATCTGCCAAGTGATCGAATCTGGAAAATAATTCACTTAATATACCCACTAACTCGGCTGGCGACATAGCTGCAGTCATTTTTGTAAAGCCCACAATATCTGCGAATAAAATGGTTACGGCATCGTGACTATCTGCAATACGCATATCGTTATCTTTTAATCTATTAGCAATCGATTTTGGCAGAATATTCAGCAACAACTTTTCAGATCTTGCTTGCTCCAAAACCAACTCATGCAGTGTTTGTTCTTTTTGACTTTGAAAATAACGCATCACGGCATATAAAATACACGCAACGCCCATAATATTCATCAAAAAGAAGGTGTCCTTAATGTGCGGTGGAATCGGCAAAGAGTTGCCTACGAACATATAATTAAGTTTCCAAGAAAGCGCAGCTAATGTTGTGAACAACAAAAACCAAGGTGTAGATTGGCGCGTACCCAATATCATCAATGCGCCAATCGGCGATAAAATCGCCCATATAGCAATCCCACTAGAGGCCTCATAACCGCCAATAGCCCATTGCATAAAAAATGGCATAACGAGCAACATCACTAATTGCGTGAAAGTTAAATATTCAAACTTTTTACTGCGATAAAATATCAATAAACTCATATACGAAACAATGATATAAGCATAGGGCACTGCAGCCATGATGGCATAGCCCTCGCCCAAGCCAGAAAGTGTGTATATCCAAAAAATACAAACTAAGCTCTCGGCAAACACTAAAATTGTGAGTATGGCTCTGCTTAATGTGGAATCGGTAGGATGGCTAAGACTTTGCCAAAACTCTCTCGTAGAACTGCCAAATGACGGGCTTGAGTTAGGCATAGATTAAAGGTTAATCCTTATTGAAAATATTATTAACAGTTGTTAATGCCAAAACTATATCTTAAGCCACAGGCGCGCGCCACCTTCTTGAAACAAAAAATAAAAAAGAATTTTAATAAAACTAGGATTATTACTTGATTTGCGCCCCACTAAGGTTTATTGTTTATATCCAGCTTATTTTACAAATTCCTTTAATCTACAAGGGATTAGCCAGGGTTGAGCTAGTGTTTAAAATAAACTAAAAAAGTATGTTGTAATGCGGTTTTTCACGCAGAAATACTACATTAACTGTAACAAAACTAGAGGAGTTAGCATGGATAGCGATACAACAGGCGTTGGTGCCAGTTTAGAAACATTAAGCGGCCTAGGTGTAAAACACCCTTATAAAGCCAAGTATGACAATTTTATCGGTGGCAAATGGGTTGCGCCAGTTGAGGGTAAATATTTTGATAACGTGAGCCCAGTAACAGGCAAAAATTTCTGCCAAATTGCGCGCTCTACCGAGCAAGACGTAAATCTAGCATTAGATGCAGCACACGCCGCTAAAGACGCTTGGGGCAAAACCTCATACGCCGCGCGTGCGGTTATTTTAAACAAAATCGCCGATGTAATGGAAGCTAATTTAGAGGCTATTTCAATCGCCGAAACTATTGATAACGGTAAACCGCTACGTGAAACTACTTATGTAGATATTCCATTAGCGATTGATCACTTCCGTTATTTTGCAGGCTGCATCCGCGCGCAAGAAGGCTCAGTTTGCGAAGTTGACGAAACGACAGTTGCGTATCACTTCCATGAACCACTAGGCGTAGTTGGTCAAATTATTCCTTGGAATTTTCCTGTTTTAATGGCGGTTTGGAAATTAGCGCCAGCTTTGGCTGCAGGCAATTGCGTGGTGCTAAAACCAGCAGAGCAAACACCCGCTTCTATTTTGGTGTTGATGGAAATTATTGGCGACTTATTACCAGCTGGCGTGTTAAACGTAGTAAACGGCTTTGGTTTAGAGGCAGGCAAACCGCTTGCTAGCTCAAAACGTATCGCAAAAATCGCATTTACAGGTGAGACTTCAACTGGCCGCTTGATTATGCAATACGCATCACAAAACTTAATTCCAGTCACATTAGAATTAGGTGGCAAATCACCTAACATCTTCTTTGAAGACATCATGGATGCAGACGACGCATTCTTCGACAAAGCGATTGAAGGTTTGGTATTGTTCTTGGTTAACCAAGGCGAGGTGTGTACTTGCCCAAGTCGCGCATTGATTCAAGAATCAATTTACGACAAATTTATGGCTCGCGTATTAGAGCGCGTAAAAGTGGTGACTCAAGGCAGCCCATTAGACATGAACACCATGGTTGGCGCACAAGCTTCGCAAGAGCAAGTGGAAAAAATCATGAGCTACATGAAAATTGGTCAAGATGAAGGCGCTGAATTATTAATCGGCGGCGCACGTAAAGTGCAAGATGACCCTGCAATT
>JANLWF010000242.1:0-2759 GCA_031364385.1 Methylotenera sp. | reverse complement strand
TTGATTTTGTTAACTTGCTTAAAAAGTTACACATTCTCATATTTATAAGGGCTGTGTAATGATTAATTCAAAACTCATGTTGGTGGATAAAAACGACTACACATCTTCACTGCTAGCGACCAACTTATATCAGCGTGGCTTTAAAGATATAAAAATAGTGACTGATGGTAGCGCCCTGCCTAAGGCTATAGCAGAATGTAGGCCAGATGTTGTCATCTTTAACTATCACTTTGATGAGTTTGACAGCCTGATTCTATGTAGCACGCTCAAACAAATGTCTCCACAATCTCTCATTGTTGCGATTGTTTCACCTGGCCCAGCCTTTAAAACAGTTGATTTGTGGGCCAAACAAACTAAAAGCATTGATTTAATCGTTGAAAAGCCCTTATCTGATGAACGCTTTTTTACGGCACTTGAGGATTTATTGAGAGTTAAAAATTCCTCAAGAGCTTTAGAAACAAAGGCACAGCTTTTAGTCAACTTAGTCCCAGAAGCAGCATTATCTGCGATTGAACCCAATTTTAATAATGAAGCAAAAATGTTTCAAGCTGCAGTGCTTTTTACCGACATTCGCCGCTCAACCGAGCTTATTAGAGCAATGCCACCTAGGGAATATTTCCAGCTGTTAAATGATTTGCTTAGCGCTCAAGCAAAATTAATAAAGCAGTACGAGGGTTTTGTTATTAAATATACAGGTGACGGTGTCATGGCTGTATTCAAGGGCATGGGCAGCTCTTACTTAGCGATGCGCTGTGCATTGGCACTAGCTAAAACTGGCTACAATATCAAATTATCTTACGGCGTTGGCGTGGCTGAAGGTTTGGTTCTTGCAGGACTAATCGGGGATTCAAAAAATGAGGCCCAAAGACTTCAGTATGATGTCATTGGTGCAACTGTGCATTTAGCTGCTCGCTTATGTGGCATGGCTAGTGCTGGTGAAGTTATTACCACAAAAAAACTAATTGCTATGGCGAAGCTTAAGGAAATCACGGCTCACGATATTGGGAGTGTGTCGATTAAAGGATTTGCTGACAAAATTGACTGCGTAGCATTTGACCCATCTCAACTAATTACTCAGGAGCACACTTATGAAAGAACAATTTAATGCCGCACAAATTAGCAAGGTCATCGATCAAGCCCTGATATATCAATGCGCTTGTCCTGCTCAAGTTTGTAAGGCAATATTTGAGCTGCGTGAGCTATTCGATTATCAAATGAACTGCGCGAGTGATAGTAAAAATAATGAGCTAGTGCACAAAACTATCGCGGCAGCGGCTGAAGTCTCGCATGAGATTATGGAAGAGTGCTTAAAGCAAATATTAGAAATTGAAGGCTGGGATCAAGCTAATTTTGTAATGCCAGAGTCACTTAAGCAAAAATCACCTAAGTTATTTTAATTGTAAACGTTTTTAACCTAATATAGAGACACCTAAAAATGACAAATCTCATTCAAATGATTTATATCAGCCGTTCAACTTTTATGACAACAGAACTTACTAATGGGATTGAGCCAAACGTTGCGCGAATACTCTTAAAATCACGTGCTAACAACAAAAAAAATGGCTTAGTTGGTGTGTTATATTTTGGTGATGGTTGTTTTTTTCAATGCCTAGAAGGTGCAGCAGAGGCAGTAGATAGACTTTACGAAACACTGCTTAAAGATAGCCGTCATAAAGATATTAAAATTTTAAGTAGAAAATCAATTGATGCGCTTTCATTTTCAAACTGGAGCATGAAGCACGTAGCACTTGAAGATGAGATGATGAAATTACTTAAATCTCAAGGGCTTAAGAAGTTTGACCCTTATAAATTTAATACAGAGCTGACTAAAAGCGCCTTGGAATTATTACATTCTACAAACGACTCTACAGAAACGGCATTGCTACAAGTTAAATCAAAAAGCGATGCAGCCAGATGATCAAATAAAACAAGAACCTGCCCCTCAGGCAAATAACAAAAATTTAACAAGATATGTTCTAATCACTTTAGTTTTATCAACAATTTTGCTGATTCTTTTAAACACATTAAAAAATTAAGTTTATAAAAATGATACCTACTGTTAGCCTAGTTCAAGGTAATCGGCTCGCCACTCTCGGCGTGATAATAACTTAAATGCGCGCAAGCGCTAGTGCCACTGGTTAGGCTGCCATCAAATAAAGCTTTGCCTTCTACGTCAACCACTGCATAGCCATTGTGATACAGCGTCACTTCTGCCAATTTTGGGGCTGAATTGAGTGCAGATTTTGCCGCTTGATTTTCACCTTTTTGGTGTTTTGTATTTTCACGCAAAGTAAAACTGATGCAGTTTTCTTCTTCAGCTTCAGCATATACTTCCCAATGCTTACCGCCTGCCAATTGTGATAGCCAGCCTGGCAAATCGACCTCAACACGGCAAATAATTGGCTCATCCCATGCGGGATGGCTGAAATTATTCAACTCAATTTCAGTTAAGTTTGATTGCAATTCATCGCTATCACTTATGTGTCGGTCTTCCATATGGCTCCTTCAGTACTCATTACACTCAAATTATTACACATGCAGCCCGCCTCTATAAGATGGCGTTGACTTGCTATTTTTCAAGCAATTATTGCACCATCTTATATTTAAACCTTACATACAGCCTTGCACAGTTTTATTAACGATGCCATGATATGTTTAGTTTACATCATCTTTTAGTACTGTTTGGAGTTTTAAGTATGTTTGATTTTTTAATGCCATTATCGGATTTATTGCGCGCAGAACCCACTTTTTTTGTGACT
>JANLWF010000220.1:0-1929 GCA_031364385.1 Methylotenera sp. | reverse complement strand
GGATCAACCCCAAAATACATGGCGACTAATGCCAGTGCAATGGTACCTATACCAATGCTTTTGCCGCCAATGCGTGAGCCACCACTGCTGCCGCGCCTATCTTCTACATTGCTACTTTCTTGCTGATCATCTAAGCGCATTTTATCCTTCTAATATATCTGTAGGCAGGTGAATCAAAAAAATAATTTACCATTGAGTATATTGTCATAAAATAAGTTTTATAAATACAATAATGGTTAAGACAAAATATTTTTGCAAGAGTTGATAATTAGTTTTACATATACCAGAATAATATTTAATTTATTATCTTTATAATATTTATTATAAATCATTGACTTGCTGACCTGCCATTTATTATTATAGTTTACTTATGTTAAGTACAAAGGTGTAATACTGATATGATAAATTTAAATTTTCGTTCGCAAGGTCTAGTGATTGCCCTACCCCTAACCGTGTTTGTTTTTTCAAGTGGTAGTGCATTTGCAGAGGTTTACAAATGGAGCAACGCTCGAGGCGTGACTCAATACGCTAGCAGTCGTGCTGTGCCAAACGCAACGCAAGCCACACCCAACGAAATTGTTAACGCTTTACAAGCAAAAGATGTGTTTACTTAGGCTGCATCGAGCATAAAAACTAATCCATCCATAAGTATTTCTACTTCATCTGGCGCTATTAGTGACATGTTAGTTTCATTTAATTTACCCACTAAGCTTGATCAATACAAGAGCGCAATAAACGCAAGCCTAAAATCTACTGTAGAGGCAATACCAAATATTTTTGTATCTGAAGCTGCAGCAACAACCGAAATTGTGCAAGTAGGGCTGATGCCTGCTGTAAATATTAGTACCGATATTGCACCTGCAACTGGCTATTCAGAATTACGTGTCAAACCTACCGCCGAGATAGCACCTGCAACTGGCGGCGCATTTAGGGTTGTATGTACGCCAAGTCATATGAGCAATGATGATCCAGTTGTTTACCCTTTTCAACAAGGTGCAGCACACCATCATACTTTCTTCGGTAACACCTCAGTAAGTTATAAGAGTGATTTAATGTCGTTTGCCACAACGGGGAACAGCACATGCAAAGGCGGCATTATGAATCGCAGTGCATATTGGATGCCATCGATGATTGATACTGCAACTAAAGCTGCCATTAAACCTGATTTAGCTATTTTTTATTACAAAACGGGACGCACACCGGCTGGCCTAATAAATGTACCGCCCAAAGGCTTAAGAATGATTGCTGGCAATGCAAAAGCCACTAGCTCGACCACTTCTAAAGCAAGTTTTACTTGCCTCAGCCGTGTGCCATTTTATGGCTGGAAAAAAAGCATTCCAGCTTGTAATGTTGGTGAAACCATGCAAATGCATGTTGCCTTTCCGCAATGTTGGGATGGTAAAAACTTAGATTCCCCAGATCATCAAAGCCATATGGCAGAGACCAACCGCTTACTAACCACTGCCAACAAATGCCCTACTAGTCATCCCATAGCGATACCACAAGTAACAGTTAATTTTAACTATAAAGTTACTACTACGAATCAGCAAGCCACTTGGCGGCTAGCGAGTGATAATTATGCAGCCAGTTTGCCAGGTGGTTTTTCTGGGCATGCAGATTGGGTAAATGGTTGGGATGAGAAGTTCATCACTGGCATTGTTAAAAACTGTCTCAACAAAGGGGTTGATTGTCATGCGCATCTTTTAGGTGATGGCAGAATGTTTTACTAAGTTATATTTTAAAGAAAAATAGTAAGTGAGTAAAAAAGCTAGACAGTAATATCTGGCTTTTTTTATTTATATTTTGCAACAAAAATCATTTGCAAATGCAGTCGCAGAAAATTACCTCTCATTCACTGTATTAATTGCCATCAGTTATTGCAAACTTCTGCCAATTGCAGCGCCACAAATGTTCATCAAGCCTTGCGGC
>JANLWF010000211.1:0-4114 GCA_031364385.1 Methylotenera sp. | reverse complement strand
CCTGGACAAAAACCATCACCCAATAGTGCTGTTCCTGCCAATTATATTGGCGTGTGGCAGCGCCATTTGCTTGAAACCACCGCCATTAAAGACGATAGCTCATTGGTATTGTGGATGCAATCACAGCATTACCACATTGATGTGCGTATTCCCGCCATGTGTGCGGGTTTTAAGGCGGCTGCATCACTACAAGATTATTCCGATGTAGAATTGCTGCTGCTCGCCACCCAGCAAGGCTTTGCGGGCGTAACGCATGTTACGCCGCACACTGCGCAGTCATCGGACGTGTGCCAATGGGTGCGTGAGATGGATTTTCAGGCCCCAACCGATGCGCGTGATATTGGAAAAATGGTGTTTACAGATGCCAATACCGTCATAGAAACGGGAGTGGATGACGCCTATTTAGAAGTTTGGCGGCGGCTTGAAAACAGCCAAGAGCCGTGTTTTTTTGCATTGTCTACTGGCATAAATCATCATGGGGCAGAAACGCAAGCATACTGTATGCGCACAGGTAAAAATGTAGCTTTTGCAAGACCGCGCACGGTCTCTTTGCCAAAAGCCCCTTCTTTAATTCATGCAATTCAAAGCCACAAACCTACGCGCGAGCTACTTTTAGATTGGCTTGATATGGAAATTTCATTTGGCGAAATGTTAGATGGCAATCACTGGAAAATTAAGCATTCCACCTTGCCATTTAAACAAAATTTAATTGTCGATTTACCTACATAATTAACAACAATTAATTTACAAAGTTCATTATAAATCATCAACATTAGGGAGAATAAAATGAGTGATTCAAAACACATAAGCACCGCATTAGATAGCGATGCCGTAGAACTAAAAAAGATGGGATACGAACAAGAGCTGAACCGACACATGAGCGGGTTTTCTAATTTTGCTATTTCGTTTTCTATTATTTGTATTTTAGCTGGTTGCATTACCGCCTTCCCTCAAGCGCTTGGCGCTGGAGGCGGCGCATCAATTGGTATTGGTTGGTTAGTTGGCGCTTCTTTTACTGTTATTGTTTCGCTATGCATGGCACAAATTGCCTCTAGCTACCCAACCGCAGGCGGCCTGTACCACTGGGGCTCTATTTTAGGTGGCAGAGGTTTTGGTTGGTGCACTGCTTGGTTTAATTTATTGGGTATTATTTTTGTGGTGGCATCGGTTAATTTTGGTGTGTATGACCCCATGTTTAAAACGCTTATTGCGCCGTTATTAGGCATTCACCCAACAAGCATGGATTACACCTACCAAACTTTATTTTTAACCTCTATCACGGTTATTCAAGCCATTATGATTTATCGCTTTCCTAAATTCACCACTAAGGTTACCGATTTTTCGGGCTACTTTATTTTCATCACTGCAGTAGTACTTACGGCATCTTTATTGATTTACAGCCCAATTAAATTAGATTTTTCTCGCCTATTTACTTTTACCAACTTTACTGGTGCAGAAGGCAGTATTTGGCCGAGAATGGAAGGCATGTTCTTGCCATTTTTAACGGGTTTATTGCTCAGTATTTACACCATTACTGGTTTTGATGGCTCTGCCCATACCGCAGAAGAAACCCATGATGCCGCTAAAACCGTGCCAAAAGGTATTATTAATGCAGTTTTCTACTCAGCTATTTTTGGCTACATTATGGTGTGTACGTTTGTATTGGTAATGCCTAACTTGGCAGAAGGCGTTAAACAAGGCTTGGGCTTTTTTGATGCACTGATGAGTTCACTGCCTACAGGATTAAGAACGATACTAGGCATTACGATATTTATTCTTAACTTTTTATGTGGTTTGGCTTGCCTGACCTCTTGCTCACGCATGATGTTTGCCTTTGCGCGCGACGGCGGTTTGCCAGCCTCAAGCTTTTTGCGCAAAATTCACCCTACGCTAAAAACACCTGTTGCTGCTGTGTGGGTTTCAGGCGCGCTTGCTGTTGCAGCTACTTTATATGGTGATGCATTTTTTGTATTAGCTGCGGGCAGTGCAGTGTTTTTACACCTTTCTTACACCATGCCAATTGCGGCAGGCCTATTGGCAGAGGGCAAAACATGGAAGCATAAAGGTCCATTTAGTTTAGGTGGATTTTCCAAAATATTGGCTGTGCTGGCGGTGATTGGTGGTGCATTCGTACAATTTATTGGCATGAAACCACCCAACGAAAAAGTGTTTTATTTAATGATTGCGATGTTACTTGTAATGGCGATATTTTGGTTTGTATTAGGTGAGAACAAGCGCTTTAAAGGACCGCCAGCTGTTAAAGAATAGCGTCTTTAGGTAGGTGCATATATTTATATATATCTAACATTAAGAAAGGTCAATAACATGTATTTTTTAACTAGATTTGTGTCTCTATTTACAGCTTATGTTTTATTATTTGGGTTTTTGGTTAGTGGTAACTTGCAAGCCGCCACCCCCGTCACCGAGCCACCCATTCAGGTAAAAGCGCTTAACGATTACCTAATCTATTTTTTTGATGGCAGGCGCCCAGCTGAGCGTTACGCCAAAGAATGGAACTGGTATGACGACGCCGCCATGAAGCTGGGCGTGGGTACTTATGTGATTCATCAGGGCGATACAGCGGTGGTTTACGATACCTTTACCAGCGTAGCGCAAGCCAAGTGGGTGCGCAATTATATGGAGAAAATAGGCGTTAAGAAATTTAGCGTGGTGCATAGCCATTGGCACCTAGACCATATTGCAGGCGATGCGGTATATAACGATAGCGATGTGATTACCACCAAAGCCACGCGTGATGCGCTATTTAAACAAAAAGCTGATATTGAATCTGGCAAACTATGGGGCTTACCGCCAATCAATCCAGTTAGAATCCCCAATGTGACTTTTGCTGGGAAAAAGACCATGAAAGTAGGCAATATTCAATTTGAATTACGCCAAATTAACATTCACAGCCTGGATCACTGCGTCATTTATTTTCCTAAAGATAAAATTTTACTCTCTGGCGACACTTTGGAAGACACGCTGACTTACATGGTAGAAGTGGAAGGTTTGCCTAAACACATCAACAATCTTAAAAAAATGCGTACTTGGGATGTAGCCAAAATATACCCAAACCACGGCGACCCAAGCGTGGTGATGAATGGCGGCTATGACAAAACGTTTATTGATGCAACGATTTTATACATCAGCCAAATGTTAAAACATTCGCATGATAAAGATTTTTTAAACGCCAAAATGGAAGATTATATAGGTGATTTTGCGGCCAAAGGCACGATTCATGTGTTTGAGCCTTATCGTGATGTGCACAAGCAAAACCTAAAATTGGTGCAAGATTATTGGCAGAAAAAATCGCTACCAATAATTAAGAACTAAAGCAAAAACAGATGTTGGCATTTATGCAAAATTAATGGAATTGACTTGATAGACTTTGCTCTTCAAGATTAAATTCGCTAAACTCTTCATATTAAAATTTAACCCTGCCCATCATGTGCTTACGCATGGTGGGTTTTTTATGCGCTAGCTTTTATTACTGCCATTATTGCCGAGTGCATACTCATTCAACCGCATTTGCTAGAAAATGCGGTCCTAATGTCGTAATTATTCTAGGTTTTTTATCTTAAATTGGTACTTGCATTCCTGGATTATAAATTTATACTGATGTAGCAATAAAACATATAAATAAAATCAGTTTCTAGCAGCATTTATTAACCGTTCATCTTTTTTAAGGGGTAAGAAAATGAGTGATATTAAACAGGTGTTAGACCATGACGCCGCTGAACTAAAAAAAATGGGGTATGAGCAAGAGTTGCACCGGCACATGGGTGGTTTCTCTAATTTTGCGATTTCTTTTTCGATTATTTGTATTTTAGCTGGTGGTATTTCTGCTTTTCCACTGGCTTTAGGCGGTGCAGGTGGTGCTTCTATTGGCATCGGCTGGCTAGTTGGCGGTTTATTTGCAGCGATTGTTGCATTGGCAATGGCGCAAATTTCTTCAAGCTATCCAACAGCAGGTGGTTTGTATCACTGGGGTTCTATTCTGGGCGGTAAAGGCTTTGGTTGGACTACGGCTTGGTTTAATTTGCTGGGCTTAATTTTTGTAACTGCGTCGGTTAATTTTGGCGTGTATGATTTTTTCTTTAAAGGCTTAGCGCTG
>JANLWF010000201.1:0-5627 GCA_031364385.1 Methylotenera sp. | reverse complement strand
AAACGTGCCCAACTTACCGCATGACAGCGTACCAGCAGGCAAAACCGAAACCGATAACGTTGAAGTGCGTAAAATCGGCACACCACGCACGTTTGATTTTGCAGTGAAAGACCACACTGATGTAGGCACACCGTTGGGTTTGGATTTTGATATGGGAGTTAAGCTCTCAGGTTCGCGTTTTACTTTTATGCGCGGACAAATCGCTAAGCTGCATCGTGCGTTAACGCAGTTTATGTTGGATACGCAAACCGAGCAACACGGCTACGAAGAGTGCTATACGCCATATATAGTAAATGACGCCACATTGCGTGGAACAGGCCAGTTACCAAAATTTGAGTCAGATTTGTTTGAGGTTAGCTACGGTGGTATTCCTTCCAAAGGTGCATATGTTGACATATACGCTAATGCAATGAATGCTGATGGCAGTATTCCTGAATCAGCAGAATTACTGGCCGTACAAAGAAATTGGTATTTAATCCCAACCTCTGAAGTGACCCTCACTAACACGGTGCGTGATGAAATCGTGCCGTTAGAAGCCTTGCCGATTAAGCTAACCGCGCATACTCCTTGCTTTAGAAGCGAGGCGGGCAGTTATGGTAAAGATACTAAAGGCATGATTCGTCAGCACCAGTTTGATAAGGTGGAGATGGTGCAAATTGTGCATCCTGAAACCAGCTATGCCGCCTTAGAAGAAATGGTTGGTCATGCTGAAAACATCTTGAAAGCGCTCGAATTGCCGTATCGCGTGGTATCGCTATGCACTGGCGATATGGGTTTTGGTGCGGCTAAAACTTACGATTTAGAAGTGTGGCTGCCTGCGCAAAATACGTATAGAGAAATTTCTAGCGTGAGCAATTGCGAGGCCTTCCAAGCACGTCGTTTACAAGCGCGCTTTAAAAATGCACAAGGTAAAATGGAATTTGTGCATACGCTTAACGGTTCTGGCTTAGCGGTAGGGCGCACGCTGGTGGCGGTGTTAGAGAATTATCAAAACGCAGATGGCAGTGTGACGATTCCCAACGTGTTGCGACCTTACATGAACAACTTTGAGGTGATCAAACCTAATTAGTTGTAGGAGGCACGATCTCGTGCCAATTTATGGTATCGCGACGAGGCATCTCTGCTACTGGTTAAGCGCAAAAATTTGATTGTTGCCAGCAATTTTAAAGCGATCTTGCTCAGGATTATGACTAGGTTGGTAGCGCACTAAAATGTTGTAGTAGCTACGTATGGATTCCACAAAAATGATAGGCTGACCACAGCCACAGTAACCGTATTTGGCATTAACGTAATAGTCTGGATTATTCAGCATCAACAAAGTTTTTTTCACATCTGCCCAGCTATTCGGGTTAAGTTTTAAGCGCTGTGCCAGCACGCGCGCGTCTTCTACATGTGCATAACCAATATTGTACGAGGCCAGCGCCATGTAGGTGCGATCTGGCTCGGGGACACGCTCAGGAATCGTATCAATTTGTAAGTTAATATACTTTGCGCCAGCTGGAATACTCTGCTTCGGATCTAGCCTATCAGTCACGCCCATGCGGTCAGCAGTCGCTTCTGTTAGCATCATCAGCCCGCGCACATTGGTTGGCGATGTGTTAAACGTATCCCAATGCGATTCCTGATAACTAATCGCCGCGAGTAAGCGCCAATCTATGCCCGTGATGTCTTGCGCTTGCTTAAATAAATGCACGTATTTAGGTAATAGGGTATTGCTGCGTATCAAAAAAGTCTTTACATCTAAAGGGTTGAGACGTTTTGCATTGCCGTGATAGCGATCAATCAAATTACGCAGTGTGCCATTTATTTTAATTTTAACAAAAAACTCGTTCACTTTTTTTAGCAGCAATGGATCAGCATTTTTTGATAGCGCCCAAGCGATTTTTTCAGGTTCACCAATCGCAAAAGCCACACCTAAATTGGGGTGATAATTCTGTAAAATCGCAATTAAGTGGTCATCGGCAATGGTGTATTCAATATCACCTTGAGCGACTTCGGTAATCAATTGTTCAGAGTCCGCGTCATCGCGCTCTTGCCACATTAAATCAGGCTCAAGCTCACGTAGCTTTTTTAGTCGCTCTACAAAGCTGGTGCCTGTTGGCACGCTAATATTTAGTCCGATTAAATCTTTTAAATTTTTTGGTGCTTTGTTGTTGCTGGCCTTATTGTAAACCACTTGCTGTTGCACATCATGATAGGGAATGGTGAAGTTAATTTGCTTTTTGCGCACTTCGGTAATTGAAATATCTGCCGCCGCAATGTCGGCTTTGCCGCTTAAAACCGCAGGCAATACTTGGTCGATATGATTGGCTACAATCAGTTTTAATGTAGAGCCGTCGCCGAGGTCTTTTACAAACAATTTGGCTAAATCATAATCTAGCCCAGCAGATTCATTATCCCCATTCACATAATAGGTATTGGGGCTGTTCATAGTCACAAAAGTGATGACTTTGTTTTGCTCTACTTTTGGAGCAGGCTGCGCAGGCGCTGGGACAGGGGAATTGTCGCAGCCTGCAAAGACCAACGAAAATACTAAAAAGATGTAGTGAGATTTAAACAAAAATAATCCCTAAGAAATTATTTCCAGCGTTCTTCTACGGTGCCTTCACCAGCAATCAACACGACACTGGTCAGCCCATAAAAAATGCCGTGTTCTACCACGCCAGGTGTGTTGTTAATGAGCTGATTTAATGATTCCTCTGATATGGATTTATCAAACGCCATATCTAACACCAAGCTGCCATGCGAGCTGATAGACAAGCCATCTTTAGCAGCGTTTTGGCGAAGCTCTCCAATGCCACCAGCCTTTTCTAGGCTGCGTTTGGCGGCTTTCCATGCCATTGGCATCACTTCAATGGGTATTGCATAGTGAGTACCAATACGGTCTACTAGTTTACTTTTATCCGCCACTACAACGAATTGCTTTGCGGCCTTAGCGAGTAACTTTTCTAACACCAGATCGTAGCCGCGACCCTTTAACAGTGTCATGTCTGGCGTAATTTCATCTGCGCCGTCCACGTATAAATCAATTTCGGCCACTTGAGTCAGCGCGATGACATTTAAACCCAAACTTTGCGCTTTAATCATGCTTACTTGCGAGCTTGCAATGGTGGTGACTTTGAGGTTTTCTTCCAGTTGGCGGCGCGCCAATTCATCGATGAAAAAATTGGCTGTAGAGCCAGTCCCTAAGCCAACCAGCATGCCACTTTTAACGTATTTTGCGGCATGAATCGCCACCAGTTGTTTATCGTTCATGGTGATAGTCTCCTCAGTATTTTTATTTTTGGCTATAAAGAAAATGGCTTAATTGATGCGACCTTCTTACGGTTATAATAGGTAAAATTCAACCTTAATCCAAGTCATTTCCATACTCATTTATGCAGTTAACGCAGCCTACCAGCGGACAAAAAAGCCGTTTCTCTTATGCAGCCAATGGCTTAGATAGCTTATCTCTAGCATCACTTGCATGTCGCTTAAAAACAACAAAAAATCTACAAAAATCGCCATTGGTCATTATTGCTGCTAATGCGTTTGATGCTCAACGCTTATTAGAAGAAATTCCTTATTTCGCGCCAGAATTAAGTGTACGCTTACTGCCAGATTGGGAGACGCTGCCCTACGATGTGTTTTCGCCACATCCAGATTTAATTTCTGAACGCTTAGCGACTTTGTACCAAATTAGCCAAAACCAATGTGATGTGGTGATTGTGCCTATTGCCACTGCGCTTTTGCGGCTGCCAGACTTGGTTTATTTAGCTGGGCATACGTTCATGCTCAAAAAAAGCCAAAAGCTCAATTTGGAGGCGCTACGCCATCAATGTGCACAAGCGGGCTACCATCATGTTTCACAGGTTATCTCACCAGGCGAATTTAGCGTGCGCGGCGGCTTGGTCGATTTATTTCCCATGGGCAGCGTATTGCCGTACCGCATCGATTTGTTCGATGACGAAATCGAAACCATTCGCACTTTCGATATCGATACGCAGCGCAGCCTTTACCCCGTGCCAGAGATTCGCCTGCTGCCTGCGCGCGAATTTCCGCTGGATGAAGCGGGCATAGCCAAATTTAGAAGCAACTTCCGTGAGCAATTTGAAGGTGACCCACAACGCGCTAAAATCTATAAAGAAGTCAGCAAAGGCGTTGCTAGCGGTGGTATTGAGTGGTATTTACCACTGTTCTTTGACACTACTTCTACGTTTTTAGACTACCTGCCCCAAGATAAAAATACAGGTCTCGCCAATATTTGCCTGCACGGCAATGTGGATAAGGCTGCGCAACAGTTCTGGGCAGATGCGAATTCACGTTATCGATTATTAGCACATGACCCTGAGCGGCCGATTTTAAAACCTGAAATTTTACTAATTAAAACTGACGATTTTTTTGCACAAACCCAGGCTTACCCAACACTAACGTTAACGCAAGAAACTGCAAAACCTCTCCCAGCCTTAGACATAGAACGCCGTGCCGAACGGCCATTGCATAAGCTACAAGCCTTTATCCATGGGGCTTCTGGCGAGGTGCCAAAAAAACGTATTTTAATCACCGCCGAAAGCCTAGGTCGCCGCGAAACCATGGCACAGTTGTTCGCCGAGCATGGTTTGCCGATAGCCACTTGTGAGACTTGGGCAGAGTTTGAATCGAGCCAAGAACCAGTCATGTTAGGCGTTTCGCCACTACATGCAGGCTTTGCCCTAGCCCCCAGCTCCGAATCCCTAGCCCCTGTCACAGTCATCACTGAATCCGAGCTCTACTCTGGCACCGTGCGCCAACAACGCCGCCGCGAGAAGGAAAAGGCGCGTAACACCGAGGGTATGCTCAAAGATTTATCCGAGCTGCATTTATCCGATCCTGTCGTGCACGAGCAACACGGCGTAGGCCGCTACAGAGGTTTGGTGAATTTGGATTTTGGCGAAGGTGAAACCGAATTTTTGCTATTGGAATATTACGGCGACGATAAATTATACGTGCCAGTTTCGCAGCTTTTTCTCATCTCGCGTTACTCAGGCGGCCCACCAGAAAGCGCGCCTTTACACAGGTTGGGTAGCGGTCAGTGGGAAAAAGCCAAGAAAAAAGCGCTTAAGCAAATCCGCGATACTGCGGCTGAATTACTCAATCTTTATGCACAAAGAGCTGCGCGGCGCGGTCATGCATTTACGCTTAGTTTGAAGGATTACGAAGCGTTTTGCGAAGGCTTTCCGTTTGAAGAAACGCCAGATCAGCTAGAAGCCATCGAAAACGTGATTAAAGACATGCAATCTGGCAAGCCAATGGACAGGCTAGTGTGCGGTGATGTGGGTTTTGGCAAAACTGAAGTGGCCTTAAGAGCCGCCTTTGTCGCGGTAATGGGCGGCAGGCAGGTGGCGGTGCTAGTACCAACCACGCTATTAGCCGAACAGCACTATCAAAATTTTTGTGACCGTTTTGCTGATTGGCCGATTAAAGTCGCTGAAATCTCCCGTTTCAGAACAGCCAAAGAGATTGCCGATGCCTTGTCTGGTCTGGCTACTGGCAATATTGATATAATCATCGGCACACATCGATTGATTCAAAAAGATGTGAAATTTAAAAATTTAGGCCTAGCAATTTTAGACGAAGAACATCGCTTTGGTGTGCGTCAAAAAGAGCAA
>JANLWF010000135.1:0-1859 GCA_031364385.1 Methylotenera sp. | reverse complement strand
AGCAGCCTACCAACTAAAGAAGTGTTAGATTTTGGCCTAAGCCATGCCATGGCGCGCGATGCAGTGCATTTGGCGCTGGATGTAGATGCGCTGGAAGCTGAAATAAAAGCCCATAATTTCCCTACCATTCGCGCCAAAAGCATGGCGGCGGATAGAGCGACTTATTTACTTAGACCCGATTGGGGACGCAGGCTGCATGAGCAAAGTTTGATAAATTTGCAAAATCTTCATCAGGAAAAACCGATTGATTTTTTAATTGTGGTGGGCGATGGCTTGTCCTCCCTCGCGGTCGCGCGCCACGTGACGCCTTTGCTTGTAGAAATACGCCATCATATTCCAAGCGATTGGCACACAGGCCATGTGGTTATTGCCTCGCAGGCACGTGTGGCAATAGGCGACGAAATTGGCCAAGCCTTGAATGCGCGTATCGTGGCGATGTTAATAGGCGAACGCCCCGGCTTGAGCTCGCCCGATAGTTTGGGTATTTACCTGACTTATAACCCCAAGCTTGGCTTAAGCGATGCGGATAGAAATTGTATTTCTAACGTGCGACCAGAAGGCTTACAATACGCGGCTGCCGCCAAAAAGTTGATTTGGCTGGCCAAAGAAGCCATGCGCTTAAGGGTAACAGGCGTGGCGTTGAAAGATGAAAGCGATGTGCAAGAAATTGGCCAGACCACCTGGGCATTGCCTGCTAGCGGTTAATGGTCTTCAACAAACAAGTTTAAAGCTTTATTCACAGCAGGCGCAATAATCAAAATGGCGATAAACACAATTGGCCATGCGGTGATAAACGCCCCAAGCCACACTTTAATAAAATCTGTATGTGGCTGAATGCGTAGGAAAATGATGATACCCGAGACAATTAACGCCGTGTTTGCAGACATAATGAGCGCGAAAAGCACAGTACGATAACGATAAGCAATTTTATAAGCCATGAGCTTTAATCTTTTCAGTCAATTAATGGCTAATACGAGTTCGACCAGTTTGCGGGGATTATCGACAAAAGCAAAATGTCCTGTATTGGCCACGGTGGTTATCGTTACACCACCTAGTTCTTTTGCCGTGCGTTTGCGTTCATCTAACGTAGACCAATCATGTTCGCCGTATATGAGTTTAACAGGCGCCTCTACATTAGCATACATAGCCCGAGCCTTGCTCCATGAGCGCCAGTTGGCGAAGACGTTGCGCTCTACGTAACGGTAGCCTTTGCGATACCCAGCGCGATTAAATTCAGTGAGTAATTGATTGGGCATCCAGCGCTTCATCTGTAGCCCGCCACGCATGATGATGCCAAGCAATGGTTTGTTTTCCATAGCAGCAAAAAATGCTCCAAGGACTGGGATGGCAAAGTGACCGAGGATGAAGTTAGCAATGGAATTTCCACGGCGCACACCCTCTGCATAGCGCGTGTCGTAGTCATAAGTATTGGATGAAACTACAGCTTTGATACGTTCAGGCAATGCACTGGCAACGGTCAATGCTAAAACCGCGCCAATTGACTCGCCTACTAGAGTCGCCTCCCGCAAATCAAGTTTCTCTATAAAAGTGATAACCGCACTGCGGAAATACGGTTCATCGTAGTTGGCCTTGGTGTCAATTGATGAGTAACCATGCCCAGGCAGATCAACTGCATATACCGTGTAATGCTGCGCAAGTAGTGGAATCACCTCTTGAAAATAATCCAGCTGCGTGCGAATGGTATGCAGCAAAATCAATGGCGCACCAGTACCCGTTTTTAAAAATCGTAACGTCCTGCTACTGTCTATTTGAATATCTGATACTTGGCCAATTTTGGATAAATCTTGCATATGTATGTCCTTCTCTAATTTAGTTTCAAGTGCGTCACGGCTAAAAAA
>JANLWF010000131.1:0-3490 GCA_031364385.1 Methylotenera sp. | reverse complement strand
ACCAAATGCAGTAGCGCCAACTAGCAGCTTGCCCGTTAATAATTTGCCTGTTAAAAAAGTATTTAAAAACCTGAGCGACTTCAAGTTTGATCATAAAAAATCGGGTGCAGTAGAGGCAACCACCACTCAAACCTCAGTAGCCATGCCGCAAGCAACAAGTTTACTGTTTGTAAATGATAATAAAAATTTAATCATCATTGTTTTGGCTTTGCTTGCACTGCTTACTTTAAGCACATTGCTACTTAAAAAATATCGGCAGCGTATGTTCTCTAACTTTACCGAGGCCATCCCGCAAATGGACGATACCTTACTTGATTTTGGTGGGCATTGGAAAGACGAAGGGCAAGCAATAGATCAGCAAACCATACATGAAATTAAACAGGAGATAGAAAATACCGAGGCTAAAACGATTCAATCAAATATCGAGCCTCAAAAAGCGCAGTCAAACGTAGATGCCACATTGGTAGAAGCGAAACTGCTGATGAGCATTCATCGTAGCCAAGATGCGATTGATCATCTTAAATTAACCATTGAGGCAAACCCAAAAGCTTCGATTAATCATTGGTTGTATTTATTAGAGATTTTTAGAAAACTTAATTTAAAAGAAGAGTTTAAAAAATATGCCGAAGGCTTAAAAGCCAATTTTAATGTGACGACTCAAGTATGGGATGACTCAATCGCGCCTGGTACATTGCCGCAATATTTAGAAGAATTTCCTAATATTATGGAAAAACTCTACATAATTTGGCCAAGCAGCCAAGCCAAAGATTATTTGCGCAGTTTAATTACCGATAACCGTGATGGCGAGCGCGCAGGCTTTGGTAAGGCCGTGTTGAGTGAGATTTTATTGTTGATAGCCTTGCTAGATACGCGCAAAGATTTTAATTAATTTATAAACATTTCTAGTAAATTGTTCAGGTAACGTTGGCCCAGTAATGTGGGCTGAATAAACCGATGGTTTTGTGTTATTAAACCTTTATTGAATGCCGCTGTAGTCCGCATGGAAACAGCCTGCCAGGGCATACCTGTGCGTTCTTGAAATAGCTTGGTTTCAAATCCACCCGTTAATCGTAGCGCGTTCATCATAAATTCAAAACCCAAATCAGCGCGTTCAATCGTCCAAGTGTTATCCACGGCGTTGCCGCTTTCTGCGTTTTCCATGAACGCCTTAGGGTGTTTATGGCGCGTTTCGCGGGTGATTTTATCGTGAAAGCTTAATTTGCTATGTGCACCCGCGCCTATGCCCAAATAATCGCCAAACTGCCAATAATTCAAATTGTGTCGTGCTTGGCTTTTGGGTTTACAAAAAGCCGAAGTTTCATAATGCTCATAGCCATTTTGCGCCAATAAAGCTTCGATTTGCTCTTGCATATCTGCGCTCACGTCATCACTCGGCAGGCTAGGCGGCGTGCGGTGGAAGGGCGTATTCGGCTCTAAAGTTAAATGGTAAAACGACAAATGATCTGGATTCAACTTCACAGCCATTTTCGCGTCATTTAGTGCGTCTTTTAGGCTCTGATTGGGTAGCGCGTACATCACATCCAAATTCACGCGCTCAAACGTCTTTAGCGCCAGTTCTGCGGCTTGTATGGCTTGTTTATCATCATGAATGCGGCCTAAAGCTTTTAAATAATCTGCATTAAAACTTTGAATACCTAACGAAATCCGATTTACCCCCGCTTGCTTATAACCCGCAAAGTGTGCTGTATCAACCGTGCCAGGATTAGCTTCCAGCGTCACCTCAGCACCATAATCCAGCGGCGTAAGCATACGAACAGCGCTCAAAATTTCATCGACAGATTGTACTGAAAATAAGCTCGGTGTGCCGCCGCCAAAAAATACACTTTTAATTTTTCGTCCGTAAACACGCGGTACAGACTGTTCTAAATCTGCTATTAAGGCCGCCACATAACGTTTTTCGGGGATTTCATTACGTGATTCATGCGAATTAAAATCGCAATAAGGACACTTTTTTACACACCAAGGAATATGAATATACAGCGAAAGTGGTGGTGGATTTTTTAGGCCAGAAAGTGTGGCTTCGCCAAGCACGGGTGAACTTGTATTGATAGGCTTGGCAAGCTTATTAAAGCTGGCTTCTGGGTTATAACTAAGCTCAGGCTTTATTGGGATAACTTTTTTCAATCGCTGCCTTTTGTGTTAGGTAAGGATTCACCAGCTGATCGACTAAGCGATGTAATGCTTCGCGCATTTGCGCTTCAGACACTTCAAGTAGCAAGCCGTCTTCCAGTGCGTCTTGGGCTATTTGTTGAATCTCTTCAAAATTTTCGCGCATGACTTTAATTTTTTCGACGCAAGAGACCACGCTACCATCTTCTCGTAGCCAGATTGGTAGAGATTTCATGATTGTTTTACCTTTAATTTTTGAATTAACTGTTGCAAGGCTTGCCCGCGGTGGCTGATTTGATTTTTTATTTCAACACTTATTTCTGCACCAGTTTTGCCAGATGCAATATCTAAAAATACAGGATCGTAGCCAAAACCGCCAGCGCCGCGCGGCGCAGTTAATATCTCGCCTGCCCAAATGCCTTCGGCAATAATTGGCTGCGGGTCATCATGGCTGAGAACCAACACCAGCGCGCAGTAGTAATATGCGGCGCGACTACTTTCTTTGACAAGCACGTTTAATAAAGTTTGATTATTTTTCTCATCATCTTTTTCTTCACCACCAAAATAGGCAGAATGAACGCCTGGCTTTCCTTGCAAGGCATTCACACAAAGTCCAGAATCATCGGCTAGCGCAGGCAAACCTGCATATAAACTGGCGTGACGTGCTTTGGCCAAGGCGTTTTCAATAAAGGTGTAGTGCGGCTCTGCGGCCTCAGAAATATTGAACTGCGATTGTGGCAAAACCTCGATATTTAGCGGCGCCAATAAGGTTTGAATCTCGCGCAGCTTGCCCGCGTTGCCACTAGCGATAACGAGTTTTTTAAGCATTTACGTGTTTAAAGCGGCTTGTTGTTTGCCAAGCAATGCTTTAATGCCGCTAGCAGCCAAGTCCAGCATGGCATTCATGGACTCGCGGCTAAAGGGCTCGCCTTCGGCCGTACCTTGAATTTCCACAAAGTCGCCATCGGTGGTCATGACTACGTTCATGTCGGTATCGCAGTCAGAATCTTCAATGTAGTCTAAATCTAGCACTGGCGTACCCTTGTATGCACCTACAGATATGGCTGCAACGGCTTGTTTGAGGGGGTTTTCAGTGATTTTGCCACTCGCTAAAAGCGTGGAAATAGCATCATGCAAAGCCACATAAGCGCCTGTAATAGCCGCTGTGCGGGTGCCACCATCGGCTTGAATCACATCGCAATCTAGGTGAATTGACCGTTCGCCGAGTTTTTGTAAATCGATAATGGCACGCAAGCTGCGGCCGATTAAGCGCTGAATTTCTTGTGTACGGCCAGATTGCTTGCCCTTGGCGGCTTCTCTATCCATGCGGCTACCCGTGCTGCGCGGCAACATACCGTAT
>JANLWF010000100.1:0-4210 GCA_031364385.1 Methylotenera sp. | reverse complement strand
AAAATCGGCCAAAGCGTGCGCCACAGCAAGTTTGGCGAGGGCGTGGTAGTGACTTACGAAGGCAACGCTGAAAACTTGGTGATTAAAATCAACTTTGGCCGCGAAGGCTTGAAAACATTGTCGATGGAGTACGCTAAATTGGAGAAGATATAAACAGACTTAACATGCTGAACTTGATTCAGCATGTTAAGTAAACGCCTAGATTGCGGGTGTTGCCCGCAATAACAAAGGCTGGCTAGGCCGCCCTAAACACATCCCTATAGCTCACGTATTGAAAGGCCAACATGAGTGCGGTGGCTAGCAATAAACAGCCAAATACCACGAAAGACATCAATATTTGCCCTAGCACTGGCACTAAACTACTGATAATGCCCGCAACAATGCCCACTATTAACATCAATGCCACAATACCTACTGTCAGCAATAACCATGAGACTCCCAGCGCAATCATATATTGTAGAGAACCAGCAACACTCGACTTAAGCGCCTTCACTACAGTGTAATTGTTAAATACTATCAGCATAGGCGAAAACCAAGTTGCCATCATGAGTGGAATTAATAACAACGTGAATTTGAGTATAAACGGAAACACTTTTTGCAAAAAAACAATCATTTGAGATTCGGTCATATTGGTCTTGTTTTGAGTCAGCTCAGCTAAACCTTGAATATCACTATTCAGCGCAAAACTCACTAGTGCAGCATATAGCAAGCATGCGCCTCCCAAGGCAATCAATTGCGTCAATTTGGGTTGTATTGTATTGATAATCTCGCTAAAATTTTGTGCTTTTTTAATATCTGCATTGCGATACATCATGATGACCATCGCCAAAAAAACTGGCCAAATTAAAATACTGACAAAAGCAAAAAACTGCAAACCAGGAATTGAAGGCAGCATCATAAACAAGCCGACATAGGCTAAAGCAAGCGATAACCATTTTCTTGGTGCAGTTTTAAATAAATCTACACTTTCTTTCACCCAACTGATGCCTGTTTTGGTGCTTGATTCTTGAATAGCCATGCTTATTTGTCCAATAAAATACGGTGTTGTAAAATGTGTTTAAAGTGATTAGGGTCTTTGGCGTGCGTCAGCTCACCCTCGGCTGGATAGTAAAAATCAAACAGCCTTGAAAGCCAAAACCTAACTGCAGCGCGGCGTAACAATGTAATCCAGCTTAAACACTCTGCTTGTGTAAATGGACGTAATGCTTGATACGCACTTAAAAAAGCGTTTAACTTTTCCTCATCAAAACTACCGTCAGCCAGCACACACCAGTCGTTCACCGCAATCGCCACATCATAAGCCAAGTTGTCATCGCAGGCATAATAAAAATCGATAAAGCCGCCCATTTTCTCAGCAGCAAATAGTACATTATCACGGAATAAATCACCGTGAATGACACCATGCGGTAAGTCGGCCATATTTAAGCCAGCCTCAAACTCAGCTTGAAAATTTAGCTCAGTTTGTAGCAAGTTTTGCTCTTGTGCAGAGAGTTTTAGCATCACTTGTTGCGCAGTCGCATCGCGCCAATCTGTACCGCGTTGATTGTGCGATTTTCTAGCAAAATCGCGACCTGCAATATGCATTTTCGCCAGTGTTTTAGCCACTTGTGCACATTGTGCAATGCTTGGCGTTTCGGTGTCACACCCTTTTAAACAGCTCACCATGAGCGCAGGCTTGCCTTTCAACACGTGCAATGCTAAGCCATTTTTATCTGCAATTGGCGTCGGGCAAGGCACGCCATGTTTGGCTAAGTGCGTCATTAAATCGACGAAATAAGGCAACTCTTCTAAGTGATTTTTCTCAAAAATCGTCAGTACATAACGGCTATTTTCCGTCACCACGAAATAATTAGTGTTGGTAATGCCCGCCGCAATGCCGCGCAGCTCGATAATTTCGCCAATAGCAAAGTCTCGCAACCAAACGCGCACTTCATCGAGATTTAAGGTGGTGAAAACGGACATAATGCTCTACAAAATTATTAAGAGGGCGGCGCCCTCTTATTGTTAGAATCTAAAGATGACCCATTTCGGGATGCTTAACGGCGGATTCGGCCCCGTATTTACCCAGCCACCATCTTGATCTTCTTTATGCAGATAATAAGGTACACCGTGCGCTGGCGTTACCTTCATCATGTATAACTCGCCATTGATGCGATATTCCTGAATGGTTTCCGCCCCTTTTTTGCGAATGGTGATTTGCGGCTCACCCTCAAGCGCCTCGCCATCCACAATTTTTGGCGGTGGCTGCACTTCCTCAAGTGGCTCCAAATTATTGGGTGCGGCCAATGCCAATGCGGGCAGTAGGCATAACAACGAATAGAATAATTTTAGTTTTTGCATTTTGCACTTTCAAAAATTCATGAGTTAAATCATTCTAACAAAAAGTGCATTAACGCGCGCGCTTTGTCTACAAATAAAGCTTAGCTTTTTGTCGAGCCACTTTATATATAACTGTACCTCTGCTGCGCTCCGTTATAAATATAACTGCGCTTTACGCTCGGCTGGCGTCAACTCAAAACCTGTTGATTCATAATGTTTAAATATGGCCTCAACAATGGCATTGGGTTCGTCTATCAATTGAATCAAGTCTAAATCGTCTTCTGCGGCCATACCCTCTGCCACCAACCCATTTTTTAACCAATCTAGTAAGCCCGCCCAAAAGTCTTTTCCCACCAAAATAATGGGGATTTTGCGCGTTTTGCCTGTTTGCACCAGCGTAATCACTTCCATCAGTTCATCTAGGGTGCCAAAGCCACCTGGCATCACCACATAGGCGCTGGCATATTTTACAAACATCACCTTACGCATAAAAAAGTGTTGAAAATTTTGGCTAATATCTTGATACGGGTTACCTATTTGCTCAAATGGCAGCTCAATATTTAAGCCGACACTAGTGCCGCGCCCAGCGAATGCACCTTTGTTGGCGGCCTCCATAATGCCTGGCCCGCCACCAGAAATCACACTAAAGCCTGCATTGGATAATTGCAGGGCAATCTCTTCAGTAAGCTTATAATGCGGGTGTTCTGGCTTAGTGCGTGCGCTGCCAAAAATAGAAACCGCTGGCGTAATTTGTTTTAACTTTTCTGTAGCACCCACAAATTCTGCCATAATCTCAAATGCATGCCACGACTCATGGCCGGTCGAGTTACCATTGCGTATTTCTGTTGCGGCGATTTTTGGTAATTTTTTTGTCATTTTTAAAGCATCCTAAAACATGAAGACTCTATTATTAGTTGATGGCTCATCTTATCTCTACCGTGCATTTCACGCCATGCCTGACTTGCGCAATAGTAAAAATGAGCCCACAGGCGCGATTCAAGGTGTGCTTAATATGTTACGCCGTTTGCACAAAGATTACCCTAGTGATTATAGCGCGTGCGTGTTCGATGCCAAAGGCAAAACCTTTAGAGATGATATTTACCCCGAATACAAAGCCAATCGCGCCAGTATGCCAGAGGACTTACGCCCGCAAATAGAGCCGCTGCACGAGGCCATTAAAGCCTTAGGCTGGCCGCTGATTATGATTGACGGCGTAGAGGCGGACGACGTGATTGGCGCGCTGGCTAAGCAAGCGGAGCGCGAGGGTATTCGCACCATTATTTCTACTGGCGACAAAGACATCACACAGCTAGTGAATGAGCAGATCACCGTCATCAACACCATGCGCGATGCTTTCCGCAGGGTGGATGATGTACTCGATATTGCAGGCGTTGAAAGGAAATTTGGCATCCCGCCCAACTTGATTATTGACTATTTAGTGCTGGTTGGCGACACCTCAGACAACGTGCCAGGCGTAGAAAAAGTAGGGCCAAAAACCGCAGTGAAATGGCTCACACAATACGGCAGCCTAGACAACATTGTCGCCAATGCTGACAGTATTACTGGCGTAGTAGGCGAAAATTTACGCAAAGCGCTGCCTTGGCTACCTACCGCACGTGAGCTGATTACCATTCGCTGTGATATTGGTATACAGGAAAATTTGAGTGATTTGTCGCCACAAGCCATTGATAAATCAAAATTAGCCGAGCTTTTTGACCGCTTTGAGTTTAAAAGCTGGCGCCGCGAGCTGGATAATATGGACAACTCCGTTCGTGGTGAGCTTGTCGAACCACAAAACAACCCCTCGACAAGCTCTGGGCGAACGAGAGGTTTGCTTGATGCCAAGCCAGGCGCCAATAACACCAGCGCTGGCGACCTATTCAGTTCCCCT
>JANLWF010000093.1:0-4858 GCA_031364385.1 Methylotenera sp. | reverse complement strand
CGTTAAAAAGCGCAGAGCTTGCACAAAAAAAAGCAGATGAAATTAGAGCGCTGGGCGTGGATGAGCTGTTTATTGTGCAAGATTCACAATGGCGAAATGCCATATCTTTTGGTCTATTTCAAGATGAACAGCTGGCGACCGCATTGCTGAACGATTTGCTAGCAAAAGGAGTGAGAGGTGCAACCAAAGCTTTGCGTAGCCCAGGAAAATCGTTAAGCAGCCTACTCGTCAAGGCGGTCAGTTCTGATGCTGCTTTAGAGCTGCAGAAGATTAAACCTGAATTTGTCGGCACCGAACTGGAGCCTGCGGCTTGCCCTGCTTAAGCTAAGAAATTAACGTTTCTTGATATAAAGATCGGTAATTGTCCCTTCTTTCATCTCTGCCGCAAAGCAAATCGTTTCAGACAGCGTGGGGTGCGCGTGGATAGTGAGTCCCAAATCATGTGCGTCTGCCCCCATTTCTATCGCTAACACAGCTTCTGCCAATAGCTCTCCCGCATTGACGCCGACAATACCTGCGCCGATTAAGCGGTGAGTGGTTTTGTCAAAAATTAATTTAGTTGTACCGTCTGTGCGGCCATTGGCAAGTGCG
Source organism: Methylotenera sp. (assembly GCA_031364385.1). GTDB lineage: Bacteria > Pseudomonadota > Gammaproteobacteria > Burkholderiales > Methylophilaceae > Methylotenera_A. The sequence continues at coordinate 4,267 of JANLWF010000093.1, read as the reverse complement.
CGACCGCTGGCTGCCCAGGGAAAGCTCGCTTTTTCAAATTCAATACCTTTGGTTTTGGCTTCAGTTTCTGTCATGCCCGCCCATGCGATTTCTGGGTCAGTGTAGGCAACAGATGGTATGCACAGCGCTTGAAACTCAACTTTGTGGCCTGCGATGACTTCCGCCGCAACTTTGCCTTCGTGCGTGGCTTTGTGCGCTAGCATAGGTTGGCCGACGATGTCGCCAATGGCGAATATGTGATTAATGTTAGTACGCATTTGTTTATCTACCGCAATAAAACCGCGCTCATCTACTGCCACGCCTGCGTTTTCTGCGCCAATGTTTTTGCCGTTAGGTTTTCGACCTATAGAAACTAAAACTCGGTCGTAAATTTGAGTTTCTTTCGGCGCTTCTTCGCCCTCAAAGCTGACATGAATACCGTCTTTTTTGGCTTCTATTTTGGTTACTTTTGTCGATAGCATGATGCTCTCAAAGCGTTTATCCATACGCTTTTGAAGGGGGCGTACTAGGTCACGGTCGCAACCTATAATGAGGCTATCCATAAACTCAACTACACTTACTTTACTGCCCAGCGCATCGTAAACCGTGCCCATTTCTAAGCCGATAATACCGCCACCAATCACCAATAAACGCTTGGGAATATCATCCAGTTTTAGCGCGCCAGTGGAATCCATAATACGCGCGTCATCTGGCGCATTGGGGAATTTAATCGCTTGCGAGCCAGCTGCGATAATGGCGTTTTCAAAACCAATGGTGGTGATTTTGCCATCTTCAGCCGTTACAGCAATTTGGTTTGGCGAAGTAAATTTGCCCAAACCCTGTACCACGGTCACTTCGCGCTGCTTGGCCATTTGGCTCAAACCGCCTGTGAGTTTGGCGACCACGTCATCACTTTTCCAGTTACGCAGCGCGTCGAGATCAATATTTGGTGCGCTAAAACTCACGCCATGGTGCGCGGTTTCTTCGGCTTCTGTAATCACTTTGGCCATATGCAATAAGGCTTTAGAAGGAATACAGCCTACATTCAAACAAACACCGCCTAGCGTACTATAGCGCTCAATCAACACCACTTTTAAGCCTAAATCTGCCGCGCGAAAAGCTGCTGTATAACCACCAGGACCGCTGCCTAAAACGACGACTGCTGTATTTATGTCATTTGCGCCAAGTGGATTAAGTTTTGCAGTCACTCCCTCTCCCTGACCCTCTCTCATGGAGGGGGAGGGGGTGGTGGAGGTTGGTTTAGCTCCTCGCCCTTCATGAGAGACGGGTTGGGGAGAGGGTGCAGCCACGCTAGTTTCTGCACCTAGCAACAAAATCAGCGAGCCTTTTGCAATTTTATCGCCCACTTTCACTTTCACTTCTTTCACAACACCAGCTTGCGAAGCGGGAATATCCATCGACGCTTTGTCAGATTCCACCGTGATGAGCGAATCTTCCTTGGCGATGCTATCACCCACTTTGACAAGCACTTCAATCACATCGACGCTATCAAAATTGCCAATATCAGGCACTAACACTTCAATTAAATTGCTCATGCAAACCTTTACAATAACAAGCGACGCACGTCAGAAAGCATCATGCGCATGTGGCTGGTGAAGCGTGCGCCGTCTGCGCCATCAACTACGCGGTGATCGTATGACAGTGACATTGGCAAAATTAAACGCGGCTCAAACTCTTTGCTTTCTGTATTGTAAACAGGCTGCATAGATGATCTGGATACGCCTAAAATCGCAACTTCTGGGCAATTAATAATCGGCGTAAACATCGTGCCGCCAATGCCGCCGAGGCTGGATATAGTAAAGCAACCGCCCTGCATTTCTTCAATTTTTAATTTGCGTTCGCGTGCGCGCATGGAGAGTTCGCCCAAATCGCGCGCAATATCTAATACATCTTTGCTTTGCACATCTCTGACGACTGGCACGACTAAACCATCTGGCGTGTCGCAAGCAAAGCCGATGTTGTAGTAACTTTTTAGTATTAAGCTGTCGCCATCGGGTGCGAGTGAGGAGTTAAAGTTAGGGTAAGCTTTAAGCGCGTTTACCGAGGCTTTGATTAAAAATGCCAATAAAGTGAGTTTAACACCGCGCTTTTCAGCATCTTTCGACATGGATTTTCTAAATTCTTCCAAGTCGGTAATGTCAGCTTCGTCAAATTGCGTGACATGCGGCGCGGTGACCCAGTTTCTATGAAGATTCGCACCCGATATTTTTTTGATGCGCGAAAGCGGCTTGGTTTCAATGTCGCCAAATTGGCTGAAATCGATGATTGGCATAGGCAGCGTGGCGAGCGAGCCCAAACCTGCACCCATGTTTTCGGTGCGTGGTTTGGCTAATTCACCTTTTACAAAAGCTTGTACGTCAGACTCTAAAATGCGGTTTTTAGGCGCGCTGCCTTTTACTAAAGCTAAATTCACGCCTAGTTCACGCGCAAATTTGCGTACAGATGGGCTGGCGTGCGAGGTTTTGCTGCCATTCACAACAACGCTCTCACCCACTGGTAGCGGCTGATGTGCAGGTTGAATTTTTTGTGCAGGTTCTGGCGCAGGACGACTCGGCTCTGGAATACTTGTTTTTGGCGCTTCAGTAGCCTTGGCAGGAGCTGGGCTAGAAGCCAGTATTGGTGATGATTTAGGTGACTCTGCTACTGAAGCCTCAAGCGTCAATAACAAATGCCCTTGTGCGATTTTATCGCCAACTTTAATTTTGACTTCTTTCACCACTCCCGCAAATGGCGCAGGGATATCCATTGAAGCCTTGTCTGACTCCACTGTAATCAGCGAGTCATCAAGCGCGATGGTGTCGCCCGCTTTTACCAGCACTTCGATGACATCAACAGATTCAAAGTTGCCAATATCTGGCACTAAAACTTCTTGTAAACTCATTATTTGCTCCGTTTAAACGCTGGTTGGATTCGGTTTATTCGCATCTAATTTATATTTTTTAACTGCTTCCGCGACTTTGGCCGCTGGCAACTTACCTTCGTCGCACAAAGCTTTTAGCGCGGCAACCACTACATAGCGTCTGTCCACTTCAAAGAAGTCGCGCAAGGCTTCGCGGCTATCAGAGCGGCCAAAGCCATCGGTGCCAAGTGCGACAAATTTATTTGGCACAAAGCGTTGAATTTGCTCGGCAAAGCTTTTCATGTAATCGGTCGAGGCAATCACTGGGCCATTTGCGTCTTTTAAGCATTGTGCCACGTAGCTTAATTTTTGTGGTTTTTCTGGGTTCAGCATGTTCCAGCGCTCACATTCAAGGCCTTCGCGGCGCAGTTCGGTAAAGCTGGTTGCGCTCCAAACATCCGCTGAAATATTCCAATCTTTCTCAAGCATTTCAGCCGCGGCGATGACTTCGCGCAAGATGACGCCGCTGCCCATGAGTTGTACTTTTTCGCCTTTTTTAGAAGATTTACTAAAGTGATAAAGCCCTTTTAAAATGCCCGCTTCTGCGCCTTTTGGCAGGGCAGGATGCGTATAATTTTCGTTCATGAGCGTGATGTAGTAATACACGTCTTCTTGGTTTTGCACCATGCGGCGCAAACCTTCTTGAATAATCACTGCCAGCTCGTAGGCAAAAGTTGGGTCGTACGAAATGCAGTTTGGAATAGTGGCCGCCATCAAATGGCTGTGGCCATCTTCATGCTGCAAACCTTCGCCGTTCAAGGTGGTGCGGCCTGCGGTAGCGCCAAGCAAGAAGCCGCGCGCACGGCAATCGCCCGCTGCCCAAGCCAAATCGCCGATGCGCTGAAAACCGAACATGCTGTAGAAAATATAGAACGGAATCATCTGCACGCCCGTTACGCTGTATGACGTGGCGGCTGCTATCCAGCTAGAGAATGAGCCTGCTTCGTTGATGCCTTCTTCTAAGATTTGACCATCTTTTTGCTCTTTGTAATACATCACTTGGTCAGAATCCATCGGCTCGTACAACTGGCCTTGGTGCGCATAAATGCCCAGCTGGCGGAACATGCCTTCCATGCCAAAAGTGCGCGCTTCATCTGGCACAATCGGCACGATAAATTTGCCGATTTCTTTATCCCGCACCAATGTAGATAAAATGCGTACAAACGCCATCGTAGTCGATATTTCGCGCTCACCCGTGGCAACTAACACATTTTCAAACGCAGCTAATTCAGGCGTTTTTAATTCGTTACCTTTGCGTCTGCGTTGCGGCACAAAGCCACCCATCGCGGCACGGCGCTCGGCCATGTACTTCATTTCTGGGCTGTCTTCGGCTGGTTTGTAAAAGCTCAAACCTTCCACTTGCTCGTC
>JANLWF010000022.1:0-3831 GCA_031364385.1 Methylotenera sp. | reverse complement strand
TAAAGATGCAAAAGTGAATGGACGATTAGCTTTTCATCATCGAATTGCCTCGACAGTGATTGTGCTTTATAGCTTTGCGCTGCCGACACATACGCTGAGCGCGGAGCCCATGCCTATGCATAATATGCATGCTGGCGATGTAAGTTACCTCACAGGTGGTATTGGCAGCTCGGAAGCTGAGAGCATGAGAGAGGCTGCCAAAGATTACGCTATAGAAATTGTATTCGTGCAAAAACTAAAGCAACTAGAAGAGTTTATATCTGATGTTAAGGTGCAAATTCAAGATGCGCAAAAAAACACTGTGCTTGATGTGATCACTGAAGGCCCTTTTTTATTGGTCAATTTGCCGAATGGAAAATATATAATTACTGCCGAATTCAACAGCGATACTAAACAACAAAAGGTGAATGTTGGCGCTAAAAAGCATCAGAAAGTTGTGTTTTGGTGGCCTATTTTAGAACAGCGTGAACCAGATATGGATTCAGAATGATAGTCTTAAGGCGTACTGTGATAGGAACTTACAAGTTTATAAGCCTGTTATTTATTGTGTAGCAGTTCAGGCAAGGGCAATAGAAGGCTCTGCGCTACAAAAGTAATTTTAAAAGGAGAGAAAATCATGGACATTTCACCTAACGATATCAACAAAGAGCAATTGGTCAACGACTTTAAAGTAGTAGCGGCGGATGCAGAAGCTTTGCTCAAAGCTACGGCGGGTCATGGCAGCGAAAAAATAGCCGAGATACGCGCTAAAACAGAAAAATCGCTTAGTGCGGCGCGGGCTAGAATGGCTGAGGCTCAAGCAACAGTGGTGGCTAAAAGCAAAGAGGCAGCAAAGGTAACCGATGTTTATGTACATGATCACCCTTGGAAATCTATTGGTACAGCAGCTGCTGTTGGCGTGGTCGTTGGCTTGCTTATTGGTCGTCGCTAGTTAATCAAGCACTGTTGATTTTCTAATATTGATTTTTAAGAGCTAACAAAATGCCTATAGAGAGCAAGGGCTTGCTTGAATCGCTGAGCGCGTTTGCAACAACTTTGGTGAGTGTTGCATACACGAGGCTTGAGCTGTTATCTTCGGATTTAGAAGAGGACAGAGCACGTCTATTTTCGCTAGTGTTGCTGTACTTAATCGCAGCGTTTTGCCTTGTGGTGGGCATGGTTATCGCCATCGTATTGATTGTTTTTGTTTTGTGGCAAAGCCATCGCTTATTAGCACTGTCTTTAGTGGCAGGGTTTTTCTTGCTAACTGGCTTGGGCATATGGAGTTTCGCCATGCATAAGACTAAAACAAAACCTAGAATATTTTCGGCGAGCTTGTCAGAGTTGCTTAAAGATCAGCAAGAACTAGATTCTCATTGACATGATTTTGGTCGAGAAAACATTTTATGAATGAGAAATTGCTAAAACTGGCGCGACGACGTGAATATTTGGTGTTAGAAGCAGCCAAACAGCGGGTGCAATTGGCAAAAGCCGTCGAAGTTTGGCGTGAGCCCTTAGCCTTAGCTGAACAAGTACTTGCCGCAATAAGTTATATTAAAAAACATCCTATTTTGATAGCTGCAAGCACTGCGGTTTTAGTGCGGCTGGTCAGGAAAAGTTTCATCGGAAAATGGCTTGGTCGCGGCATGATGGCTTGGCGGCTTGTGCGTAAACTGCAAAGCAGGTTTTTAGCTTGAATGAGATAAGGAGTTGATGATGAAATTAAATGTTGGCGGTGCGGATCGTATATTAAGGATAGCTGCTGGTCTGGTCTTGATTGGTCTGACATTGGCAGGAACCATTGGTATTTGGGGCTGGCTTGGCTTGATTTTAATTGCTACAGGGCTATTTAGCTTCTGCCCAGCCTATAGCATACTTGGCATCAAAACTTGTAAGTAGAAAGTTTAAAAGCCTATGAACATTAATATTCTGTTTAGGTGCATGTAAAGTACGTGACATTTTGATTGCTAAATCTAGGTAATTTTAAAAAGAATTTTAAAAATGAAATTTAAAGATTACTACGAAATTCTAGGTGTTGCTCGCACGGCGACCAGTGACGATATTAAAAAGGCTTATCGAAAACTTGCTCATCAATATCATCCCGACATTTCAAAAGACCCCGCAGGAGAAGCTAAATTTAAAGAAGTTGGCGAGGCTTACGCCACCTTGAAAGATAAAGAAAAACGTGCCGCTTATGATGACTTGGGTCGTCATTCAACTGGTGAAGACTTCAGGCCACCACCCAATTGGGCTGGCAGACAAGCTAGTCAGGGTGGCCAAGCCTTTTCATTTGATGATATTGATTTGGCAGATTTATTTGCCAGTTTTTCTAAAGGCCAGCGTCATACACGGCAGCAAGCCCAACAACCTGTGCCAGGGCAAGATTACGAGCTGGCAGTGCAAATTTCACTGGAAGATGCTTTTCATGGCACGACCCTAGACTTGAGTTTTAGCGTGCCTGAATACGACATGCAAGGTCAATTGAAGCGTATGCCGCACACTTTTAAAGCACGCATTCCCAAAGGCATGACCAATGGACAAAAAATGCTACTGCGTGGCAAGGGCGGTAAAGGTTTTCATGGCGGCAAAGATGGCAACCTGTATCTGAATATCAGTTTTATGCCACACCGATTATTCCGCGCATTAGGTCATGATTTGTACATTGATGTGCCACTAACCCCTTGGGAAGCCGCATTAGGCGCGACAGTTAAAGTGCCAACGATGGATGGTGCGGTGAATTTGAAAGTGCCAGCAGGTGCTAAAAATGGCCAAAAAATGCGCATTAGTAAACGTGGGCTGCCAAAGCATAATCAAGAGCATGGTGACCTGTTTGCGGTAACGCAAATTGTAGTGCCAACCAATTTAAGTGATAAAGAGCGTGAATTGTTTAAGGCGCTAGCAGACGCCTCAACGTTTAATCCACGCGAACATTTTTAATAGGATAACAATCATGAGCTACCAAACTTTGATGGTGCATTTACATATTGGGCATTCAAATACAGATTTACTACAAATTACACGCAGCCTTGCAGAGTGTTTGCAAACCCATGTAATCGGCATTATGGTTGGCCAGCCGACGCAGATGATTTATGGCAAAGGCTATGCGCTGTTAGATTTTTTTGATAAAGAACAAGCGCATATCGAGCAAAAAATAGCCGAGTCTGAAGCCCAGTTTCGTGAGGTATTTAAGGGGTTTTCTAAAACCATAGAATGGCGATCTACCATTACAAGAGAGCCGATGGCTGACTATCTTGTGGCAGAGGCTTGCAGTGCCGATATTATTGTTACAGGTGTCGCACCCAGTGACTTTTATGAAGGTCCCAATGCGGTGAACGCAGGTGAAATTATTATGCAAGTAGGGCGGCCAGTCATCGTGGTGCCAAACGCCATCAAAAACCTTAAGTTAGAAAATATATTAATAGGCTGGAAAGATACGCGTGAGGCTAGGCGGGCAATTGCGGATGCTTTGCCCTTATTAAAAATGGCTAAGAAAGTGACAGTGCTTGCAGTTGCCGATGAGGACGAGAAAGCATCCGCGACAAAACGTCTTGATGAGGTGCTGGCATGGTTAAAATCGCATGGCGTGACGGCAGAGCCTGTAGTCTCGGTTTCTGTAGATACCGATGCCACGCAGTTAATTGCAATCGCCAAGCAACAGGATGCAGACCTAGTTGTGGCGGGCGCTTATGGACATAGCCGTTTACGCCAATGGGTGCTAGGTGGTGTGACTAACGATTTGCTACAGCAGGCTAATTTATGCTCGCTGTTATCGCACTAATATGAGTGTTTGGAAACTGCCATGAATATCGAACATACCGAATTAATGTGGCTGGATGAGCAGCACGAAGTGTC
>JANLWF010000002.1:0-4453 GCA_031364385.1 Methylotenera sp. | reverse complement strand
CACACTTGGTTGCGGCTTTGAAGCCTTAGATTACCCTGCTTGCACCAAAATTTTAGGTCCAGTCATTGCAGGTACAGTCGTACCAAATGGCGCAAAAGTGCCAGGTACAAACTTCCAACTAGATCCAATTTTAGCTGCCTTTAACATCGGCGCAATGATTCGCTGGCTGGATTTTAATGACACATGGTTAGCCGCAGAATGGGGTCACCCATCGGATAATTTAGGTGGCATTTTGGCCTGCGCCGATTATATTTCGCGCAAAAATATTGCTGAAGGCAAAGCGCCACTCACCATTAAAGACGTGCTTACCGCCATGATTAAAGCGCACGAGATTCAAGGTGTATTGGCACTAGAAAACAGCTTTAATCGCGTGGGTTTAGACCACGTTATTCTAGTTAAAATCGCCTCCACCGCCGTGGTCACAAAGCTGCTAGGCGGCAATAAAGAGGACATTATCAACGCGGTTTCTAACGCGTTTGTAGATGGTCAAAGCTTGCGTACTTATCGCCACAGCCCGAACACTGGTTCACGCAAATCATGGGCAGCGGGCGATGCAACCAGTCGTGCCGTACGTTTGGCTTGGATGGTACTGCAAGGCGAAATGGGCTATCCAAGCGCGCTTACAGCCAAAACATGGGGCTTTTACGATGTGCTTTTTAAAGGCAACGCCTTTAAATTTCAACGTGCCTACGGCAGCTACGTGATGGAGCAAGTGCTATTCAAAATTAGCTTCCCTGCCGAGTTTCATGCACAAACCGCGGTGGAATGCGCGATTCAATTAAACACAGCTGTTGGTAGCAAATTGCAAACGCTTGAGCAAATCGCACAAATCGACAAAATCGTCATCACCACGCACGAGTCTGCAATCCGCATCATTGATAAAACTGGCCCACTAGACAATCCTGCTGACCGCGACCATTGCATTCAATATATGGCAGCCATTGGTTTGCTAAAAGGCAACTTAACTGCGTTAGATTACGAAGATGCAGCAGCAGCCGACCCACGTATTGACGCCATCCGCGCCAAAATGAGCTGCGTGGAGAAAGCCGAATACACCGCCGATTATCACGACCCACAAAAACGCTCTATTGCCAACGCCATTCAAATTTACTTTAAAGATGGCACAAGCTCGGACAACATCGCCGTAGAATACCCAATCGGCCACCGCCGCCGCCGAGGTGAAGGTATCCCAGAATTAGTTAAAAAATTCAAAGTGAATTTAGCGCGTAAGTTTGATGCAAAAACTCAAGCAGATGTATTGTCGCTATGCTTAGACCAAACCAAGCTAGAGGGTACGTCCGTGAACGCGTTTGTAGATATGTTAGTAGCGTAAATTTGCTACTTAATGAAATGTGCGAAATTATTTTTGCACACTCTAACCTTGCTGAAATGTGTCCATCCACTTACAAATACTGAGAACAGTTCGTTGTCCTGACAGCCTAAAACTAAAACTTTGATCCTTCAGCTCTTTAACAAGCTCACTTGCAACTTCTTCGGAACTTAAGTTGTATTTCAAATACCATCTAAGTTGATGCTCTTCAGCGTCTCCCCAATAACGGTTTTTTAACTTTTTTAATTCTACTAAATTTGATAATTGTTCGTAATCAATTCTTGCTGTAGATAACTTAAGATAAACCTCTGGTTTTATTACCTTAATGATGCATAAAAAAATTGCTATGTACAAATACTCTATATTTAAATTACCTTCATCAGTTGAGTTATAAATGATTGCAAAATTAGTTAAACTCTTTTCTACTTCCCTTAACGACAAATCGTAGAAAACTGCAAGCTCTTCAAAAACATCAACAGCATTTACATTGGCTTTGGTTTTACATTCAAAATTCATAGCCTTTAAACAATTGTGCAAATAATTTTTAATGTTGGGATTTGTTTGGTCATTTGATTTTGGCAACGTAGCCCAAACTGAAACAAACTTTTGTAAATATTTAGATGCATCAACGCCTGAGCCATATTCGCACCTTACAGCCTCTTCTAATTGCGGACGATTCATCACCAAGACAAAAGTAATGTGAGGAACGCTAAATAAGTGTTTAATGCTCTCAAGAATCGCTAGGGCAAACTTTGGCTTACATCGGTCTAATTCATCAATAATAAACACCAAGTTTTTCCCATTACCCAACTTTTCACCTAAAGTTGACAAATACTCTTTAAAAGCTATTAAGCTTTTACTATTTTCTTCAGATTTTGTAAGTTGTTTCGCAATGAAATTATCAATCAAATCTGAGGCTTCGTCTGAAGCATCTTCAATATTATCTGTTTGTTCCAGTATAGTTTCATCAAGAACCCCTGCTGTTAAAGCTTTAATACCAACGCGCAAACTAGCTCTGCCTATAACTTTAAGTGCGGACAACGCTTTCTCTTTAAATTCAGCTTTTGTACTATCGTCTTTTTTATCAATTAATGCATACAATTGACTTGATATGGCTAGTAGTGGGTCTTGTTGATAGTCGTTTTCAAAAGCATCAAAGTAAATATTTGCGACTTTGTTTTCAGCTAAAAGTCCGCGCCACATTTTGATAAATGTACTTTTTCCTTCACCCCAAGGCGCATCCAAAGCTAGTACTAGCTCGTCTTCTGTATTGTTAATTAAGTTAAAAAGACTTTCGCCATAGGCTTTACGATTGAAAATATCAATTTCAGGTCGAAATCCATCAGTTTCAGAAATTTTTAAAGGGGGTACTAATAGCTTCATGATTTATTTTTTCTTTTAAATTGTTGTTAACAAGCTTAATTGTAATGCATTCTACTCCACTTAGATGGAGTGAGAGTTCAGCACAATTTTAAGGTAAAATAACATTTTACTGAACCGCTGTTTGAAAGCTTTTTTATGTCGCTGACCACGCTGAACGCCCTCTCACCACTTGATGGCCGCTACCAAACCAAACTTGACGCATTAAGACCATATTTTAGTGAATATGCACTGATTAAACACCGCGCTTGGGTGGAGGTAGAATGGTTGAAAGCTTTGGCGTCGGCTGAGGAGTTGCAAGAAATTTCACCCTTTAGTGCGAGCACCATTACAGAATTAGATAGCACTATTGCTAACTTTTCAGAGACTGATGCCGCACAAGTAAAAGCCATTGAGACACGCACTAATCACGATGTAAAGGCGCTGGAATACTGGTTGAAAGAAAAGTTTGACGCCAATCCAGAAATCAAAAAAGCCAGCGAATTTATTCACTTTGCCTGCACTTCAGAAGACATTAATAATCTATCGCACGGCCTGATGTTAAAAAGTGCGCGCGATGCTGTGATGCTAACGTTTTTGGCCGATTTAGTTGCGCGCTTAACTGAGTTGTCGCATGAACTTGCCGCGCAACCCATGCTCGCACGCACGCACGGCCAAACCGCATCCCCCACCACTATGGGTAAAGAATTAGCCAATGTGGTTTACAGATTACAGCGTCAACAAAAACAGTTACAAAACAATGAGATACTCGGCAAGATTAATGGTGCGGTGGGTAACTTTAACGCGCATTATTCGGCTTACCCCAACTTTGATTGGGAAAATTTTGCCAAGCAATTTGTAGAAAATTTAGGTTTAACTTACAACCCTATGACCATTCAAATTGAACCGCATGATTACATGGCGGAGTTGTACGATTGCTTAGCCCGCATCAACACCATTTTAATCGACCTGAATCGCGATATTTGGGGTTATATTTCGGTCGGTTATTTTAAACAAAAAGTCAAAGCGGGCGAAATCGGCTCATCCACCATGCCGCACAAGGTGAATCCGATTGATTTTGAAAACTCAGAAGGTAATTTAGGTTTGGCTAACGCAGTATTACGCCACATGGCTGAAAAGCTGCCTATCTCACGTTGGCAACGCGATTTAACCGACAGCACCGTGTTACGCAATATGGGTGTCGCGTTTGGCTACACGCTGCTAGGTTACGATTCATGTTTACGCGGCTTGAATAAGTTAGAAATTAATCCTGAAAAATTAGCGCAAGATTTGGATGCAAGCTGGGAAGTGCTCGCTGAGCCAATACAGACGGTGATGCGCCGCTATGGCATAGAAAATCCGTACGAGCAGCTTAAGGAGCTAACACGTGGCAAAGGTGGCATCAATAAAGCTTCTCTGCATGCGTTTATTGCAGAGTTAAATATACCTGCGGATGCTAAAAAATTGCTGCTTGAGATGACGCCAGCGAGCTACATTGGCAAGGCACTCGCACTAACAAAGCATATTTAAGATGGCAATAATTACAGAAAATAATGCTTCCCTTGCCGTGCTTATTGATGCTGACAATGCCCAGGCAAGCATTATAGAAGGCCTGCTTTCCGAAGTTGCAAAGTTTGGTGTTGCTAGCGTAAAAAGAATTTATGGCGACTGGACCACACCTAATTTAGGGCAATGGAAAACTGTGTTGCTAGAGCACTCTATCCAGCCTATTCAACAATTTCGCTATACGACAGGCAAAAATGC
>JANLWF010000109.1:0-3859 GCA_031364385.1 Methylotenera sp. | reverse complement strand
GTAAACGCGGCCAGGTGCGATAATCTTCAAAGGCGGCTCTTTATTCTCCATGTAATGGATTTGTACTGGCGATGTATGTGTGCGCAGCACATTCTGCTCATCCACATAAAACGTGTCATGCATTGCGCGCGCAGGGTGATTTTCTGGGATATTTAAGGCGGTGAAATTATAAAAATCGGTTTCGATTTCTGGACCAGTCGCGACATCAAAGCCAATGGAGTGAAACAGTTGCTCGATGCGTTGCAAAGTTAAAGTGACTGGGTGCAGACCACCTTGCACTTGCGCACGGGCGGGCAATGTCACATCAATCGATTCTTGCGCTAGTTGTTGCGCTTGTGCAGCATTTAAAATTGCCTCACGCCGCGCATTTAAAGCGGCTTCAATCGCTTGCTTGACCACATTAATGGCAGCACCAGCGGCAGGACGCTCTTCGTTCGACAGTTTGCCCAAACCTTTAAGCGCGTCTGTTAGCGCACCTGTTTTGCCAAGATACTTTGCTTTTGCATTTTCTAGCGCGGGAATATCCGCGCAAGCAGAAAAATCAGTCTGTGATGCTGGAATAAGATGTTCTAAATTTGCCATGAGTTATTTTAACTTAAAGTAGAAGGTTTGTTAGGGTTTAACTGCTTGATTATCAATAAATAATTTTAAATATCGTAAAAAAAGAGGCCGTGGCCTCTTTTTTTAAAACTGCTATGATTGCAGTCTAACTTAGGCAGATAATCCTGCTTTAGCTGTCTCGACTAATTTGGCAAATGCGGCTTTATCAAACACAGCCATATCAGCTAAGACTTTACGATCTAACTCAATAGAGGCTTTTTTCAAGCCATTCATAAAGCGGCTATACGTTAAACCTAACTCACGAGCGCCCGCATTAATACGTGCAATCCACAAGGTGCGGAACTGACGTTTTTTCTGACGACGATCACGATACTGGTATTGACCAGCTTTCATTACCGCTTGCTTGGCAACGCGGTAAACGTTTTTACGACGACCGCGATAACCCTTGGCGGCGTTTAATACTTTTTTGTGTCTTGCGCGAGCGATGACACCACGTTTTACTCTAGGCATATCGGTCTCCTTAGCGTGTAGGCATCATTGCGCGAACGCGTTTGACGTCTGTTGGTGAGATGATCGAAGTGCCGCGCAATTTACGTTTTTGCTTGGTAGTTTTCTTCGTTAAGATATGGCGCAGATGTGAATGCGTACGCTTCACCTTGCCGTTTCCTAAGAACTTAAAGCGCTTTTTGGCGCTGCTCTTTGTTTTCATTTTTGGCATTTTTTTCTCCTTTGAGAGTTGATTAAGAACGCTTAGGCATGCCGTTTAAGCCGTATCGTCCAATTAAAACTATTCTGTTGCTGTTACTTTTTCTTCTATCTTTTCAGCTGAAACTTCTTTTGCTACTTTAGATACTTTTGCTGCTGCTGGTTTTGTGACTGGTTTTTCAATTTTCTTAGGTGCTAGCACCATCACCATTTGGCGACCTTCCATTTTAGGAAACTGCTCCACCACTGCATGTTCAGTCAAATCTGCTTCTACGCGCCTCAACAACGCCAAGCCAAACTCTTGGTGCGTAATCTCACGGCCTCTAAATCTTAATGTAATTTTAGCTTTATCGCCCTCACCCAAAAATCGAATGATGTTGCGTACTTTAATGTTGTAATCGCCATCATCAGTGCCTGGGCGAAACTTAATTTCTTTAATAACTACTTGTTTTTGCTTGAGTTTTTGCTCATGCTGACGCTTGCTTTCAGCGTATTTAAACTTACCGTAATCCATCAATCTGCACACTGGTGGCACAGCATTTGGCGCAATTTCTACCAAATCAATATCCGCTTCTTCTGCTTTTGCAAAGGCTTCGCGTAAGCTTACAATGCCTAGCGGCTCGCCTTCTATGCCCACCAAACGAACTTCGGCTGCGGTAATGTCGCCGTTAATTCGTGTATCTTTGTCCTGTGCTATTGCTGACTCCTAATCTTTAAAAATAAAATAACCGTGCTAACGCAAAAAGCAGCTTAAACCTTAGCTTCCACTTCTGCTTTCAAGCGAGCAATTAGCTCTGCAATCGGCATAGAACCTAGGTCTTCACCTTTTCTGTTACGCACGGCCACATATCCATTCTGCATTTCACGTTCACCTGCAACCAGCAAATAAGGCATTTTCTGCATCGAATGTTCGCGTATTTTATAGGTTATCTTCTCATTTCTCAAGTCATATTCACATCTAATGCCAGATTTCTTTAATGTTTCAACAACTTGCAATACATATGCCGATTGACCTTCAGAAATATTCAGTACCATCGCCTGCACTGGCGCCAGCCATAGTGGCATTGCGCCTGCATAATTTTCAATCAAAATACCAATAAAGCGTTCCATAGAACCAACGATGGCGCGGTGCAGCATGACAGGGCGTTTGCGGCTATTGTCCTCAGCTACATATTCCGCCCCCAAGCGCTCTGGTAAGTTGGGGTCTAATTGTATCGTTCCGCATTGCCATAAACGACCGAGCGAATCTTTAAGTGTAAATTCAATTTTCGGGCCGTAAAACGCGCCTTCACCTGGCTGATATTCAAAATCTAGGTTATTGATTTTTAAAGCATTCGCCAGTGATTTTTCGGCCTTATCCCAGTCCGCATCAGTGCCGATGCGCTTTTCAGGGCGGGTAGATAATTTCACCAACACATCTTTAAAGCCGAAATCGCCGTAAGCTTTGTAGAGCATTTTAATGAAGTCGGCAACTTCGGTTTCTACTTGCTCTTCAGTACAAAAAATATGCGCATCATCTTGTGTGAAACCACGTACGCGCATTAAGCCGTGTAGCGCGCCAGATGGCTCGTTACGGTGGCATGAACCAAATTCGGCTAACCTTAATGGTAAATCGCGGTAACTATGCAAAGTGCTGTTGTAAATTTGCACATGGCCTGGGCAATTCATCGGTTTTACCGCGTAATCACGATTTTCCGATTTAGTTGTAAACATATTATCGCGATAGTTTTGCCAGTGACCAGACTTCTCCCACATACTCCTATCCAAAATGGTCGGTGTACGTACTTCTTGGTAGTTGTAATCGATAAACATTTGGCGCATATATTGCTCAATTTCTTGCCAAATGCTCCAGCCACGCGGATGCCAAAAGACCATGCCAGGCGCATCGTCTTGCATGTGAAAATAATCAAGTTGCTTGCCTAGCTTACGATGGTCGCGTTTTTCCGCCTCTTCTAGCTGAAATAAATATGCGTCCAACTCTTCTTTGTTGCGCCAAGCCGTGCCATATACACGCTGCAACATCTCGTTATTGCTGTCACCGCGCCAATAAGCACCTGCTAACTTCATGAGTTTAAAGGCTTTTAGCTTGCCTGTATTCGGCACGTGCGGGCCACGACATAAGTCAGTAAATGCGCCTTCGGAATACAGAGAAACATCTTCAGTAACAGGAATCGAGGCAATAATTTCCGCTTTGTAATGCTCGTTGATTGATTTAAAGTAAGCCACCGCCTCATCACGCGGCAATACTTGTCGCGTGACCGGCTCATCTTTTTTCGCCAGCTCGGCCATTTTCTTTTCAATCGCTACTAAATCTTCAGGCGTAAATGGCCGCTTGTAGGAAAAATCGTAATAAAAGCCATTGTCAATCACTGGGCCAATGGTGACTTGGCAATCTGGGAACAGCTCTTTCACAGCATAAGCCAGCAAATGCGCGGTTGAATGGCGAATAATCTCGAGACCATCGTCAGATTTATCGGTAATAATCGCTAAATCACTGTCTGCTTCAATAATAAAACTGGTATCGACAACTTTACCGTTAACCTTGCCCGCCAGTGCCGCTTTTGCAAGTCCCGCACCAATATTCATGGCAACG
>JANLWF010000398.1:0-2569 GCA_031364385.1 Methylotenera sp. | reverse complement strand
TAACATTTGCTCTGAAATGCGCCATTGGTGAGTGGTATTAAAAGCTTTTGAAACAATGGCTAAATCTGGCAAGCAAGCGCCAGCCAATACTAATTTGGGAAATTTTTTAACTGCTAATTGAATTTTTGAGTGCAGTGTCTTATCGCCAACCAGTGGCACTGCCAGCAATAAGTATTGAGAGAAATAAATGTGCGTGTATAAGCCCCAGGCATTGGCATCTAGCGCATAAAAACTGATGGGGATTGCCCAAGCTAGTTTTTTAAAGTAATTCATTTGCTTAAAAAAAGTATTTTCATGTGGCGCATTGTTGAATAACAGCATGAAACTTATGTGTTTTATTTATGAAGTTTTAATGATATTTTTTTCTCGTTTTCATCATGCAAATGTCATATTGTAGAATTAATATTGTTAGCATTAATTTTGGATAACTGCATGAATATATTACTTATTTCGGATGTTTATTTTCCTCGTGTAAATGGCGTTTCTACATCAATCCGCACCTTTACTGAGCAGCTGCAAAAGTTGGGTCATAGCGTGCATTTAATTGCACCAGATTATAGAATTGAGACATCAGACGAAGCATGGATTACCCGCGTGCCAGCACGCTCTATCTACTTTGACCCAGAAGATAAGCTGATGAAATATAAGGAAATATTGCGCTTATTGCCCATGCTTAAAAGCAAGAAATTTGATTTAATTCATATCCACACACCATTTGTAGCGCACTATGCGGGCTTAAAACTTGGAAAATTATTGCAAATACCCGTTGTGGAAACCTACCACACTTTTTTTGAGGACTATTTGCACCATTATTTGCCCTGGATTCCAAAATTTGCTGCACGCAGTTTAGCCAGACGCATCTCTAAAAAGCAATGTAATCAAGTAGATGCGATTGTGGCGCCATCTCAACCGATGTTAGATGTGCTGCGAACTTATGGCATTAATATTAAAGCAGAAGTGATTGCGACAGGTTTGCAGGAGGCGAGTTTTAACACGGCAGATAGCGAAGCGTTCAGAGCAAAATATGGTATTGCGCAAAATCGGCCAATGCTTTTGTATGTGGGGCGTGTGGCTTTTGAAAAGAATATTGATTTTTTAGTAAGAGTGACCAAACTATTAATGAAAGACATGCCTGAAGTTTTACTGGTGATTACGGGCGAAGGACCAGCAGAGTATAGCCTGCGTGCCTTAGTCAAAACCTTAGGCATTGAAAATAATGTGCAGTTTATTGGTTATTTAGACAGAAATACCGAGTTGAATGCTTGCTACAAGGCGGCTGATATATTTGTGTTTGCCTCTAAGAGTGAAACACAAGGCTTAGTGCTGCTAGAAGCCATGGCACAAACCACGCCAGTGGTGGCAATTGCCGAGTTAGGAACCGCGTCGATATTGGTGGAGGGGCAAGGTGCTATGATTGCAGTTGAAGACGAAGCGGAGTTTGCGCATAAAGTGCAAGCATTGCTGGCAAACTCAGTTCATCGCGAACACTTGGGCGAGCGTGCGAGAGAATATGCGCACAGCAAGTGGTCGGCAGCCAAACAAGCAGAACGCATGTTAGCGTTTTATTTAGCGCTAAATGCTGAAAAAACAAATGCCCTGCAAGCCAATATACATGAGGCTTACAGAGCAACTATTTTAAAGAAATTTTAGTAAATAATTAGGTTTGATCTTGCGCAGTTTCTTGCTCCATCTCTTCCATGCTGATATGGCGCACGTCTTTGCCCTTCACCATATACACCACGTATTCCGAGATATTTTTGGCGTGATCACCGATGCGCTCGATGGCTTTCGATACGAACAACACTTCTAGAGCCATGGTAATGGTGCGCGGGTCTTCCAACATAAAAGTGATGAGATGACGTATGGTCATTTGATACTGTTCATCCACTTCTTCATCCATGTGTGCAATTTCTAGCACCTTAGTCGCATCTGAGCGCGCAAACGCGTCTAGCGCCATGTGTAACATATCTCGAGCATAGTTGGCCATGGTTTTAATTTCGGCAAATCGTGGCGTCCACACGCGATCTGTTTCGTTAGACTTTAGCGCATAACGGGCAATTTTTGCGGCTTCGTCGCCAATACGCTCAAGGTCGGTAATGGTTTTAATCATCATTAGCACCATACGCAAGTCGCCCGCGGTTGGCTGGCGGCGTGCAATAATGTGGCTACAATCTTCGTCTACTTGCACCTCTAGCGCATTCACCATGTGGTCTTTTTTAATCACACTTTTGGCAAGTTTTGCATTGGCAGTCACTAGCGCCTCAAGTGCATCCACAATTTGGCCTTCTACCAGCGCACCCATTTCGAGCACCTTGGCGCGCACGGCTTCTAGCTCGGCGTCGTATTGTTTAAATATGTGTTCAGATTGCATGCTGTTTCCTTATTTTTTTGGCAATTGAATTAACCAAATTTGCCTGTAATGTAGTCCTCTGTTTCTTTACGGCTTGGGCGCGTAAATATTGTATTGGTATCATCATATTCCATCAGCTCGCCAAGATACATATAGGCAGTGTAATCGGATACTCGCGCAGCTTGCTGCATGTTGTGCGTGACTACTAAAATGGTGAGT
>JANLWF010000392.1:0-1882 GCA_031364385.1 Methylotenera sp. | reverse complement strand
AAACGAGCAAGATAAACTAGACGCCGCCGCTAAAGCAGCAGATAAAAAAATTGTACAAATTGGCGAGCCGCTAGATCGCCCAGAGAAAATCACAGGCAGCACTTACAAAGTAAAAACGCCCGTCACCGAGCACGCGCTGTACATCACCATTAACGATGTAGTGATGAATGAAGGTACGCCGCAAGAGCACCGCCGCCCGTTCGAGATATTTATTAACTCTAAAAATATGGATCACTTTCAATGGATTGTGGCCCTTACGCGGGTGATGTCTGCGGTGTTTCGCAAAGGCGGCGACGTGACGTTTTTGGTGGAAGAACTTAAAAGCGTGTTTGAACCTAGCGGTGGTTACTTTAAAAAAGGCGGCAAATTTGTGCCTAGCTTAGTGGCCGAAATTGGCGAAGTGGTCGAGCAACATTTGCAATCGATCGGCATGCTTAAATTGCCAGGCTTAGACCAGCACCAACAAAAATTAGTCGCCGAAAAACGTGCCCAATACCATGAAAAACACGCTAAAGCGGGTGAGGAAATAAGCGCTGAAGGCTTCCCAAAAGGCTCGCAGTTATGCGGTAAATGCAACACCAAAGCCGCGATTATTATGGATGGCTGTTTGACTTGTTTGAATTGTGGTGAGAGTAAGTGTGGTTAAAATCACAAAAAACTGTAAAATCACAAATCTGCAACTATAAAGCAGTTGCAGATATCTAAACTTATCCTCATAATTGCATGTCAAAAAAAGAAAAGTTATTGAATCGTTTTTTATTGCGTCCATGTGTAAATGATTTTGCATGGGATGATTTTGTAACTCTAATGAAACAACTAGATTTTAAGCTGCATGAAAAAGCTGGAGGCGGCTCTCACAAATACTTTATTTTTAACAAAGATGAAAGTAAAGTGATTAATACTTCCAAGCCTCACCCAAGTGGCTTACTTAAAGTATGGCAAATAAAAGAAGTTACAGACAAGCTAAAAGAATGGCAACTTATTGATTATGAGTAATTATTTAGAATATAAAGGATATTTAGGAACTGTTGAGTACAGTTCTGAAGATGAACTAATGTTTGGTAAAGTACAGTTTGTTGACAGCTTGCTTGCTTACGATGGTAAGTCGATAGATGAAATAAAACGCGCTTTTCATGAGACGGTAGACAGTTATTTAGGGTTTTGTAAAGAAATTGGTAAATCGCCAGAAAAGTCTTTTAATGGTGGTTTTAACGTGCGTGTGGGACGTGAGTTACACAAAAAAGTTGCCAAAGAAGCTTTTGCTCAAGGTTTAGGACTTAATGAATTTATAGTAAAAGCGCTTGAGTCAGCGATTGATAATAAAGTAAAAACAGTTAATCATTTACATAAACATTTAATAACTAGTTCTATTGCGCCTTTAGTCGAGAATCTAACTGCAAGTATGGATAAGCCTTCAGCATGGGAGAATATAATTGCAAGAGCCCATTAATCCAGATGATATTAATCAAATTGGCACTCTGAATTTAAAAGAATTGGCAGCAGTCTTGGTAAAACACTATAAGCTACATGAAGGACTGTATGAAACATCTATTGGACTCCAAGTTGCGGTTGGTGCAGTTGGCCCAACTCCTGAAACAGTTGTTCCTGGTGCAATGCTAGGAGTTACTGGTGTTGGCTTAAGAAAGGCAGATGTTGTTGGGCCACATACGGTTGATGCAAGCGATATAAATTCAAAGAAAAAATCAAAAAAGTCTTAACTAAAAATTAATAATCTATGCGCTGAAGACCAGTATCCATGAGGATCTAAAGCATCTATTTTACAGTGGTTTTACCGCGCCACAGCTTGCATTCATCCACTTACCGTTAATATCAGCTTGCTCATTCACTGGGTTGCCTTGGGCTTCGCCACTAAAATTAGTTT
>JANLWF010000329.1:0-6960 GCA_031364385.1 Methylotenera sp. | reverse complement strand
CAACTATAGTGAAAAGAAAGCCGCTTGCTATAACGGCTAGGCGCGCAGGCTGGGTAGGGTGCTTAATACTATTAAATCAAATTCCAGACGTTGGTAAGATTAAATTGGTTGAAAATGGCAAAGCTATTAGTCGTGAAGTTGTCAAAAAAGCATGGGATAAAACGCAGTTTTTAGCCGAACAAAAAAATCTACAAACACGCGGTTGGACTTTGGATATTTTGAATTGCGTTGAAAAATTAAATACTAATTTTAGCTTAAATGAAATGTATCAATTTGAAATACAGCTATCAATTAAACATCCTGATAACAAGCATATAAAAGACAAAATCAGACAACAATTGCAAGTATTAAGAGACAAGGGAATTATTGAGTTTGTAAAACCAGGTTTATATAAAGCCAATTTAAAGGCACAATGAAATATGCTCTACAAGCCTTATTGGTATTGGCATCCACAGCATGCATTAAAAATAATTGCATATATGCGAAACAAAAAATCCCGATTTCTCGGGCTGTTTATTTAAACTAATAATTACTTAGCCACTTGTTTCTCGCGCATTTCATCCAGTGTTTTGCAATCAATACACAGCGTCGCGGTTGGGCGCGCTTCTAGGCGTTTTAGGCCAATTTCTACGCCGCAGCCTTCGCAGTAGCCGTATTCGGCTGCATCAATGTTGCGCAAAGTTTCGTCAATTTTTTTGATGAGTTTGCGTTCGCGGTCGCGATTACGGAGTTCTAGCGTCATGTCAGATTCTTGGCTGGCGCGGTCGTTGGGGTCGGCGAACATGGTGACTTCATCTTGCATGGTATGCACGGTGCGGTCTATTTCGTGGCTAAGCTCAGATTTCCAGCCACTTAAAATGCCACGAAAGTGCTTGAGTTGGTTTTTGTTCATATATTCCTCATCAGGCTTAGGCTGATAAGGAGTAAATGCTTTGGTAAGGGTTTCGGCCATGTTTTTTCCAGCTACTTTTTTATAATAAAATCAGTTACTTGTTAAAATAATAGCGAATGCTAATCAAACAGTTTCTAAAATTTAATCGCGCGAGTTTACACCTATTGCGTGGTATATGCAAAAATTGATTATAGATTTTTCTTTATTTTGCTGCGCTAATTTTCTTCGCTTAATTCTAGCGCTAACAATGTATTCTCCATGAGCGTTGCAACCGTCATTGGGCCAACGCCACCTGGCACGGGCGTAATGTAACTGGCATGTTGTTTTGCGGCATTAAAATCGACATCGCCACAAATTGTGCCGTCACTCAAGCGGTTAATACCAATATCCACTACGATGGCGCCTTTTTTGATCCAGTCGCCTTGCACTAGGCCAGCTTTGCCCGCGGCTACTACCACTAAATCGGCGCTTTTAACTTTGCCTGCTAAATCTTTGGTATGGCGATGACAGCTAGTAATGGTGCAGCCTGCCAGCAATAATTCTAGCGCCATCGGGCGGCCAACGTGGTTTGAAACGCCGACAATCACCGCATCTAAGCCCATTAAATCAATATTGCAGGTCTGCAACATTTTGATAACGCCAAACGGCGTGCATGATCGCAGTGTAGGCTGGCGCACAGTCAAGCGGCCAATGTTGTAGGGATGGAAACCATCTACGTCTTTATGGACGCTGATGCGCTCGATAATCGCCTCGTCACGTATTTGCGGGGGTAATGGCGATTGCACCAAAATTCCGTCAACGCTCGGATCGCCATTTAAGCTATCAATTAATGCAAATAAATCGGCTTCGCTGGTGCTAGCGGGTAAATTGTGCGAGATAGAGCGAATGCCAATTTTTTCGCAGGCTTTACGCTTATTACGCACGTAAATTGCAGAAGCGGTGTCTGCACCAACTAAAACCACAGCGAGGCAAGGTGCGCGTTTACTTGCGGCAATGCGGCTATCAATTTTCGATTTAATGTTGTTGAGTAAATCTCTTGCAATGGCTTTGCCATCAATTATTTGTGCTGTCATGCTTGCAATTCAAACTTTAATTTGAAATAAAGCGTGATTTTAACATATTCGAATTGACCAAACGCCCTGTTTGCGCTATATTTCTGCCTCTTCGGCGTGTAGCGTAGTCTGGTAGCGCGCCTGCTTTGGGAGCAGGATGTCGGGAGTTCGAATCTCTCCACGCCGACCAGTATTTTTGGTTTATTCGACAAGCTTTTTAGTTTCAAACGTGTAACTCATCTGCCCGTAGCTCAACCGGATAGAGCACCAGCCTTCTAAGCTGGGGGTTACAGGTTCGATTCCTGTCGGGCAGACCACTTGTTTTACAGTTTATCTTTATCTTTATGGTGGTTGTAGCTCAGTTGGTAGAGTCCAGGATTGTGATTCCTGTTGTCGTGGGTTCGAGCCCCATCAGCCACCCCAGTTTTTCATTTCAAACCGCCTCCCATTGATAGCCCGCCTTATAACGGTTATAGTATCTCTAATAAGAAATAATAATCGTTGTAAAAAGGAAGGATTAAGCAATGGCTGAGCCTCGTCCGGTGCTTATCATCATTGATGATGACCCGCTCATTACAGATACCTTGCACTTTGTGCTAAGCAAACACTTTGAAGTGTGCGTGGCAGATTCTCGTACACAAGCTAAAAGTTTGCTGCGCCAGCTTGATGCGCCACCAGCATTGGCCTTGGTTGATTTAGGCCTGCCGCCTATGCAACATAAGCCTGACGAGGGTTTTAAAATGATTGGTGAGTTGCTTGCGCATTCACCCACTATGAAAATTCATGTGCTTTCTGGCCAAAGTGATGATGTGAATGTGAAGCACGCGCTGGCTTTAGGCGCCCTAGATTTTATTCCCAAACCTTGCGATGTTGATAAGCTTAGAGAGCTGCTTTTAAGCTCGTTAAAAGTACAAAGTGTAGAGCTTAGCGAAACGCGGCCAAAGCCAGAAGAAGACAAAAATGGCGGCATGATAGGCGAGAGCTTGCCCATACAAACACTCATTACGCAAATTCGCCAATTTGCCGATTCACCTTTCCCCGTGCTAATTGAGGGTGAATCTGGCAGCGGTAAAGAGCGCGTGGCCAGTAACTTTCACCGCTTTAGTAAGCGCATTAAACAGCCTTATTTATCTATTAATTGTGCGGCTATTTCGCCCATGTTGGCAGAATCTATACTATTTGGCCACGCCAAAGGCGCTTTTACTGGCGCCAATACGGCCAACGCAGGCTATTTTGAAGATGTAAACGAAGGTACGCTTTTCTTGGATGAAATTGGCGAGTTGCCCTTGGAAATGCAGGCCAAATTATTGCGCGTGCTGGAGAATGGTGAATACACACGCGTGGGTGAAACACAAGTGCGCAAGAGCAAAGCGCGCGTGGTGGCGGCCACCAATCGAGATTTGCGCGCAGAAGTGCGCGCAGGTAACTTTAGGTCTGATTTGTATCACCGTTTGGGCGTATTTGCCGTAAGGGTTCCGCCCTTGCGCGATTTAGCTGAAGATAGCCTGATTTTGCTCGATCATTTCAATACATTTTATGCACGCGAAACTGGCGAGCAAACTTTCAAACTAGATGATAAAGCTAAATCGCGCTGGTTAAGCTACCACTTTCCAGGCAATGTGCGCGAGTTGCGCAACATTATTATCCGCCTCATTGCCAAATATGCTGGCCAAACCGTTAACGAGATCCAGCTTTCCGCCGAGCTGGATTTATCACGTCATAACGAGGTGGATGGCGCTGGCTCTTCAATGGGTACTGGCATCAGTAATAATGGCGATTTATCCAGTTATGCCTTGCAACACTTGCAAAACGAGGCTAACGTGAGCTTAGATCAAGTGCTGAAATCATGGGAAAAAGCCTATGTGGATGCCGCCATGCGCATTACGCATGGCAATTTAAGCCAAGCAGCTAAAATGCTGGGTGTTAATCGCACTACCTTATATAGCCGCATTCAGCTACAAGAAGAGAATTAATTTTAGCCAATGTATTATGCTCACTTTGGCTTAAAAGAGCCGCCTTTCAAAATCACCCCGAATACCGAAGTTTTTTATACAGGTGGCAATCGCGGCGCGGTACTAGATGCCTTAATCTACGCTATTAACAGCGGTGAAGGTATTGTTAAGGTAGTGGGCGAAGTGGGCAGCGGCAAAACCATGTTATGCCGCATGTTGCAAACCATGTTGCCCGACAAAATCGAGAGCATTTACCTCGCCAACCCGAGTGTTGCACCACAAGACGTGTTGCACGCCATTGCCTTTGAATTACAGCTAAAATTACCCAAAAACGCAGACCGATTAAAGGTGATGCAAGTGCTGCAAACGCACCTATTGGCGTGCCATGCAGCGGGCAAGCAAGTGGTGATTTTTGTAGAGGAAGCGCAAGGCATGCCGCTGGCCACTTTGGAAGAAATTCGCCTGCTTTCTAACCTAGAAACCAAGCACGATAAACTACTACAAATTGTGTTATTCGGCCAACCAGAGCTGGATGAAAACCTTAATCAAACCAACATTCGACAACTGCGCGAGCGCATTACGCATAGCTTTAATTTAGCGCCTTTGCAAACAAAAGAAATCGGTGAGTACCTCATTTTTAGGCTGCGAGCGGCAGGTTATTTTGGGCCACATTTGTTCTCGAATGCGGCCATTTCAAAAATAGCAGCCTCCGCGCTAGGGCTTGTGCGACGTGTGAATATTTTGGCAGATAAATCGTTACTGGCTGCGTTCGCAGATAATGAATACCAAGTGACCCCAAAACATGTACAAGCAGCCATTGCCGATAGTGAATTTGGGTTGGAAGCATCGAAACGGCAAGCAAAAAAATCGCAAGCTTTTATGTGGGTAGCCTTGTTGTTGTTGGGTTTGGTGCTTGGCTATGCAATGAGTATGTGGTCACATAAGTCTGAAAAGCTAGGATCTGCAATTAGCGAGCCAACCAGCTTGGCTAAACAAACAGAAACTGCGGTAAAACCCGCAAGCACGAAAAAAACTGAGCCAAATGTTAGCCTTACTGCAAGTGATGCTAAGCCCATTGAAATGCCACAAACCATTCCAGTAGTTGCGCCAGAAGCCATGCCAGTAAATGCTTCGGCAACACCAACACAAAACCAGCAAGATGATATTTTATCGCGCCGTTTAAACGCAACGACAACTTGGCTGGCCAGCCAAGCTCCCAGCACCGTGAGCATACAATTAATGGGTGCAAGTAGTGATGAGCAACTGAAAAATGACCTGGAAAAATTAAGTAGCCAATTGGAGTTGGATAATATTTATGTTTACAGAACAAAAGTGAATAATTTGCCATTTTTAAGCGTGTTGTATGGTAGTTTTGCCGATCGTTTTGAGGCATCGCAAGCGTTAGAAAAATTACCAGTTGAAATTCAAAAAAATCGCCCGCAACTGCGTACCATTGCAGGCGTGTTGCAAGAAACTAATTAAATATGTTGAAAACTTAATTAAAAACCAATAATTATAAAAATTTCAACAAGTTAGTATTGCAATTTAATGCGGATTATGAGATAAAACATTGCGTATAAAATTCTTTGGGAGTTAGCACGCCGTGCTTAGAAACAACAACAAGATTAACCATACTAAATTTAGTTTAGTTGCAGTAATAGGCTTGATGCTCGCGGCTTGTGCACATCAGTCAAAAGTGTCGCCATCTCAAGGTCATATTGATGGCAATGCAAGCACTCAAAATACCAGTCAAATAGCCGACGTAGCACCCATCCCTAAACTGGTAAGAAGCGCACCAATACTGCCACCGCCCAAAGCCACCAGCAAAGCGCAAACCTATAGCGTAGTGGTGAACGAAGTGCCAGTGAAAGAAATTTTGTTTGCACTGGCACGCGAAAGTAAACTCAATATTGACATTCACCCCAGTATACAAGGCCGCGCCACTTTAAACGCGGTCGATCAAACATTGCCAGCCATTTTAGAGCGCTTAGCTAGGCAAGTTGATTTAACCTACAAAATGGAAGGCAATGTGCTGTACATTGCGCCAGACCAGCCAGTGCTAAGAATGTACAAGGTCGATTATGTGAACATGAACCGTGATACCAAAGGCTTTATAGGGGCGGATGGTCAAATTTCTAGTGCATCACAAAGTTCTGGCGCGGGTGGAACGGTTAGCAGCAGTACGGGTAATGGCGCAAACAACAGTTCACGCACTTCTGTGGACAGCATCTCTAAAAATCACCTTTGGGAATCCCTAATACAAAACGTTAAGGAACTGTTAGCCGAAACCGATAAAGAAGTCATTGTGACGCGTATAGGCAGTTCTGCAACAGCCACTCAAACTGCTGATAACACTCCTGCTGGCTCAGCAAATACGGCCATAAGCCGCGCAGAAGCTGGCAGAGCTGCAATAGAAGATCGAAATCAACAGCAAACTGAATATAAAACTTTATTGGCAGCTAATGTGATTGCCAATGCGGAAACGGGCGTAATTAGCGTGCGTGCCACCAATAAACAGCACGAAAAGGTGCAGGAATTTATCGACAAGGTCATGGGCAGCGCTAGAAAACAAGTATTAATAGAAGCGACTATTGTAGAGGTAAGATTAAACGATAGCTTTCAAGCTGGTATTGATTGGAGCCGCTTAAATAATGGACCCAATAACAGTGGTTTTGTATTTGGGCAAACGCTAGGTTCTAAAGGTTTTAACTTTAACCCCAGCACTGGTGCGGTCACTCAGGGAGGTGCAAATGCCCTTGGTATTGCTTCAACCGCGGGTTTATTCGCAGGCTATTTAAACCCTGCCAGCGCCATTGGCAATATCGCGGCTTCTATCACCCTACTTAAACAGTTTGGCGATACCAAAGTGTTATCCAGCCCAAAATTGATGGTGTTGAACAATCAAACGGCGGTATTGAAGGTGGTAGATAATTTGGTGTATTTCACCGTGCAAGCGCAGCAATCTCAAGCAGCCGTTGGCGGTAGCGTGCTTTCAACCATTACAACCACGCCAAACACCGTGCCAGTGGGTGTGGTGATGAGTGTCACGCCGCAAATTAACGAT
>JANLWF010000320.1:0-1853 GCA_031364385.1 Methylotenera sp. | reverse complement strand
GGAATGGGAAGTCGTCATCGGGTTAGAGACCCACACGCAGCTAAAAACGAATACTAAAATTTTTAGTGGCGCGTCCACGCAATATGGCGCTGCGCCCAACACCCAAGCCTGCGAGGTGAGTATTGCCTTGCCAGGCGTGTTGCCAGTGTTGAACCGCCAAGCAGTAGAATGCGCGATTAAATTCGGCTTGGCGATTAACGCCGAAATTGCGCCCAGAAGCGTATTTGCGCGTAAAAATTATTTTTATCCCGATTTGCCCAAAGGTTACCAAATCAGTCAATTTGAGCTGCCCGTCGTCGGCAAGGGCGCAGTCACCATTCAAGTGCCAGCCAGCGGCAAAAATGCGGCTTACGAAAAGGTCGTCAACATCACCCGCGCGCATTTAGAAGAAGATGCGGGTAAATCAGTGCATGGCGCTGTAGAGAGCATGAGCGGTATCGATTTAAACCGCGCAGGCACGCCGTTATTGGAGATTGTGACTGAACCCGATATGCGCAGTGCTGCTGAGGCTGTGGCCTACGCCAAAAAACTGCACGAGCTGGTGCAATGGATCGACATTTGCGATGGCAATATGCAAGAAGGCAGTTTTAGGTGTGATGTCAACGTTTCCGTGCGCCCAAAAGGCAGCGAAAAATTAGGCACACGGCGCGAAATTAAAAACTTAAACTCGTTTAAATTTATGACGCAGGCGATTGAATTTGAAACGCGCTGGCAAATTGAAACGCTGGAAGACGGCGGTACGATACATCAAGCCACGGTGCTATTTAACCCAGATACTGGCGAAACTAAAGCCATGCGCAGCAAAGAGGAAGCGAACGATTATCGCTATTTTCCTGATCCAGATTTGTTACCGTTAGAAGTGACAGAGGCGGATAAAACGCGCGTTCAAGCGACCATGCCAAAGTTGCCAATGGCGATTAAAGCACGTTTTGAGGTTGAGTTTGGTTTGACGTCGTATGATGCAGCCTTAATGACGCAATCCATTGCATACGCAAGATATTTTGAGCAAACTGCTAGAATTTCTAATCAACCGAAACTAACGGCTAATTTCTTAAGTGGAGAAATAGCCGTTTTACTCAAAGCCAATAATATTGATATTTCTAATTGCCCAATTTCACCTACAGAATTGGCTGAGGTTATTAACTTAGTTGCAAATCAAAAAATAGATAACAAAACCGCAAAGGAAACCCTAATCCCAATGCTATGGACGGTTGTCGCTAGCAATTATAGTTTTAGCACTTTTGATGGAGTGTTAATGTCTGGGACGCGAGGGGCAGAGCAAACTAATAGTGCGCGCATGAGCGCTGTAGCGAAAATTGTTGATGAAGTACTCGCAGCACAAATTAATGATCCGAGTGTTTTAGCGGCAATTGTTGATGAAGTGCTTGCCGCAAATCCAGCCATGGTGGCTGAGTTTAAAGCAGGTAAAGAAAAAGCGTTTAATGCGCTAGTTGGCCAAGCCATGAAAGCCATGAAAGCCAGCAAAGGCAACGCTAACCCTGCACAAGTGAATGAAATTATAAAGAAAAAACTTAGTAATTAGAAAACAATCAAGCCTAACATTTAAATACTGATTATTTTGGTTTTGCAGCTGTGGTTTTTGTTACAGGTTTTGTTGTAGTTGGCGTGCTAATTTTTGCAGCTTCGCTAATGGCAGTTGCTGCTGCTTCAGTTTCAGGGAGGTCGGCTGGTTTTGCGCTTGATTCTGTGACAGCAGCTGGTGCACCATCAGGATATTTTAATGCAATAAATCTCGCTTTTTCTTCTGCGTAGTGCTTGCGCGTGTCTTCCATGCTCAATTTACGTTGTGCTAACTGCTTGTCAATGTTGGCAGATTCTGTTTTCGATAGTTT
>JANLWF010000303.1:0-3035 GCA_031364385.1 Methylotenera sp. | reverse complement strand
GAAAAGCGCGATTACCCCGTGACGCAAGCCTGTGTGCTGGTGGTGGCCTTGAGCTACGTGTTGGTGAATTTGGCGGCGGATGTGTTGTATCGATTTGCAGATCCGCGAGTTAAGTTTGGTGGGTGAGCAAATGGAAAAACTTCACACTGATATGACTCATTTCTTAGCCGTCATTCCCGCACAGGTGGGAATCCAATTCAGTTACAAAATTCAAAATGGATTCCCGTCTGCGCGGGAATGACGAATATGAGAATTTTTGCACTTTCAATTTTTATATTTTGGCTGCTGGCGGTGATCATCGGCCAAATAGCTGGATTACAAGGCAATGCCATTGATTTAAATTTCATATTATCTGCGCCAACATCAAGTCACTGGCTGGGCGCAGATGATCTAGGTCGTGATATTTTGGCGCGCATTTTAAGTGGGGTGAAAGTGTCGTTTACCGTGGCTGTTTTTGTGACGTTAATCACCATGACTATCGGCGTATTCATTGGCTTATTAGCAGGTTTTTATGGTGGTAAAATTGACCGAATGCTGATGCAAATTACCGATATTTTTCTCGCCTTCCCAGGCATGTTATTGGCGATTGCTTTCGCCGCCGTGCTTGGCCCAGGCATTACCAATTTGATGATTGCGCTGTGTATTACGGGTTGGGTGAGTTATGCACGCCTCACGCGCGGCCAAACGCTTAGCTTGCGTAATCGCCAGCATGTGCAAGCTGCAGAATCGCTAGGTGCAAGCGTGCCGAGACTTTTGACTAAACACATTTTACCGTTGTTAGGCTCCCTATTAATTGTAGAGGCGACTTACAGCTTGGCGAGTATAATGATCGCTGAGGCTAGTTTGTCGTTCCTAGGGCTGGGCATACAAGCGCCAAATGCCAGCTGGGGCGCAATGTTGCGCGATGGTGTGCGTTATATGTTGGTCGCGCCGCATTATGTGCTAATTGTCGGATTAAGCTTAATGAGCTTAATTTTGGCGATTAATTTATTGGGCGACCAATTGCGCGATAAACTAGACATAAGAACAGAAGGGCTATGATGCGTAAAAATTACAAATATTACGACCTGATTATGGCCGCATTTGTGACGGTGCTGGTGTGTTCTAACCTGATTGGCCCCGCAAAAGTCACGCAAATTGATGCGCCATTGCTCGGCACGCTCACTTTTGGCGCAGGCGTTTTGTTCTTTCCAATTTCATTTATTTTTGGCGATATTTTAACAGAGGTTTACGGCTATGCCGCCTCGCGTCGCGTGATATGGGCTGGCTTTGCAGGTTTGGCGTTTGCTAGTTTTATGGCTTGGATGATAGTGGCATTGCCGCCCGCGCCATTTTGGCATAATCAAGAGGCTTACGAGGTGGCGTTTGGCAGTACATGGAGAATTGCTTTAGCTGGGCTAATCGCCTTTGCGGTGGGCGAATTTGTGAATAGTTTTGTGATGGCTAAGATGAAAATTATCGCTGCTGGTAAGCACTTGTGGCAGCGTACCATCGCCAGCACTGTATTCGGCGAGACAGTTGATACAGTAATTTTTGTGCCGTTGGCGTTTTGGAATACGGGCATTATTCCTAACGATAAAATTCCGCTCATTATAGGTGCGCAGATTATCGCAAAAATTGCAGTAGAAGTAGCCTTTACGCCCGCTGTTTACAAAATTGTGGCTTTTTTAAAGCGCGTAGAACACGAAGATTATTATGATAGAAATACTGATTTTAACCCCTTTAAATTGGACACGCATTGACTGAAACATTAGCAAAAGAATTAACGGTAACTTGGCAAGAAAAAAACAAGCCGCAACAGGCATTCTGGCAATCTGAGTCCAACACAGCGCCGCCCAAAAATATCGTGCTGGCGGATGACACCACCAACGCCAAAGTAGCTTACAAGCTGATTTGCGAAGGCACGGGCTTTTTATATAAAGGTGATTTTCAAAACGCTAAGCAACTGTTGCAAGCCATTACACGCAAAATTGATAGCAAGCCGATTCCAGCCACAGAGAATTTAACGCAGGCGTTTCATCAACATCGCGCGCGGCAAATTCAGCGTGCGAATATTACCAATAAAATTTTAATTGAGTTAAATCACGGCGCTTGCGATTTAAAACGTGCGCCCGACGTAAAAGATGCCGTGGCTGGTGCGCTGATTACCAATGCTAAGCTGGATAAAGTGCCTACAAAATTGGTGCTATCTTTAAGAGAATTATTAGGCATGGTGGGCGCGCATGAATGGCGCAAAAAAGGCGTACCTATCGATGCGCTACCGGCCAATATCCACGCACACTATGGCGTGTATAGCCCTATTCGCGGTGAGTATTTAGAGTTGATTAATTCGACATCTTTTGGCAATGCAAAAACCGCGTTTGATATTGGCACAGGCACTGGCGTCATCGCCGCAATTTTAGTCACGCGCGGCATTAAAGCGGTCATCGCAACGGATAACAGCATTCGCGCGCTAAATTGCGCGGCAGAAAATATTGAAAAGCTTAATCTAAAACAATACATTACGCTTGAGCAAGCCAATTTATTCCCTAGCGGACAAAAAAAAGCTGATTTAATAGTGTGCAACCCGCCTTGGCTGCCAGCCAAAGCCAACGCGCCGATTGAGCATGCCATTTACGACCCGAATAGTGCCATGTTAAAAGGCTTTTTGAGCGGCGTGAAGGCGCATTTGAATGACGATGGCGAAGCTTGGTTGATACTTTCAGACTTAGCCGAGCATTTGGGTTTGCGTACTAATGACGAGCTGCAAAAGTGGATTCGCGATGCAGGTTTAAGCGTAGTTGAAAAACTTGATATTGCGCCAAAACATGCCAAATCAATCGATCACTCAGATCCGCTGTATGCGGCGCGGGTTATAGAAATTACGAGTCTTTATAGGCTTAAACCTTAACAAATGCCGTCATTCTGGCCTACTCCAGAATGACGAAATATGAGAAATTATAATTAATTAGAAGTTAAACTATAAAAGGTAAGCAATGAGTTTAGGTCCAGTCATGTTAGATGTTGTCGGCACAGTACTCACTGCCGATGACGTG
>JANLWF010000214.1:0-5079 GCA_031364385.1 Methylotenera sp. | reverse complement strand
TTGAAAGTCATGAAGGTGTAACCCAGCAAGCCTGACAAGATAGAGAAAGTAATCACTTGATCGAGCAAGCCCGTAAAGGCAAACGAGATGGCAATTGGCACCAAGAAAATAATGCTGCGATAAGGCGTGCGGTATTTAGGATGAATTGCACCAAAAAATACTGGCATGTAGCGATCACGCGCGAGTGAGAACCAAGCGCGTGAGGCATCGTTAATACAACCGTTAGCCGATGCAATCGCCGCAAACGCCGTTGCTACAAACAGCATTAATTGCAGTTTGCTGCTACCCAATAATGTTGCCGCATCGTACATGGGCGTAACCGCTTGGCCTAGATATTGCCAAGGCATTAAACCCGTTGCCACAAACCAAGTAATAGTCGCTGCTACTAACAAGGTCATCATACCGCCCAATGTGCCTACTGGAATGGCTCGACCTGCAGAACGAACCTCTTCTGCTGCTTGGCAAGTGCCTTCAATACCCAAGTAGTACCACATACCAAATTGTAGAGAGGCTATAACGCCAATCCAGCCGTAAGGTAAATCTGTGAGCAAGCCCTTGTGTTGCAGAACCGCGCCTTGGTTTAAAGGATCAACTGCGAAAAACAACACGACTAAAGCCATAAATGCCAAGAAGGTGATGACTAGATTGATGGTCAAAGTCATAAACACACCACGATAATTTAGCCAAGCCAAAAATGCCACTGTTAGCACCACAAACGGTCGAGTATCGAGATCTGCAAAACCCATGACTGCAGCCCCCGACTTCATCAAATCGCCCACCACCAGCGCATCTGCCGCGCAAAGCATGGTGTACGCCATAACAAGGTACAAACCCACATTAAAAGCCATCAGGGGACCAATAATATGCTTGGCTTGCGTATATTGCCCGCCCGCCGCTGCCACAGTGGATGTTACTTCAGAATCGATCATCGCTACACAGGTGTAGAGCAGACCAATCACCCAACAAGCAATCAGCGAGGCATATGCGCCACCCTTGCCTACCGTGAAGTTCCAGCCCATAAACTCACCCACCAGCACTATGCCCACGCCCAACGCCCATATGTGAAACGGGTTGAGCACTTTAAGCATGGAAATGCGTTTGCTACTTGCTGCTGTCGCTGTAGCCATGATTAGCGCTCCCCATCTAGTGCTACGCCATGTGCAACTTCGTCTTCTGCACCTTCGCGCGAGCTCATTAAATATTCTTCATCGTATCGCGAAGAAACCATAAATGCATCTACCACCATCCAAGCCAGCATAATCGCCGAGGCGCTCCATGCTGCGTACATTAATATTGTCCAAAATCCCATGATATTTCCCCTATTTGTCAGAATGATTAGTTATCAAATTTTTCTGCAATCACTTCGCGATACTCTTTGTCGGATACTTTTAACACCACCACAAAATAGCCAACCACCACTAAAATAGTGATAATCAGCATCATCGGATCTATGGTGTAATCAAAGCGGTTGTTAATAATGGTGGCAGCGCTATCTGGAGTGTGCCCAAGCTTAACCCATTGCGCTTGCATGATTTCATTTTGACCAAGTGACTCCCAAGTGTTCACCACCACTTCGGCGGCTACAGCTGGCTCTTCTGCTTTAGCTTCTGTTTTCATCAGCAAAGGCAACATCAAACTGGCATACACCAACACCAGAATTAAAATGCTATCGAAAATCTGGCCTAACAAGCCCTGATTGGGCGGGGTATAGTGTTGCTTCATGCTCATCTCCTATTTGTTAAGTTTGGCCGCTTGGTTGGCATCTAAATGCTGAATATCTAAGCCATAGATATAATCTTTGTCTTCTTTCAAATGATTAGTCATGGCATAAACAGAGGCGGTGTTAAACACCAGCAGAATGAAACTCGAGATGAAAAGCACTAGGCGGATGCTGGAATCTTCTACAATGCCGAGGATGGCAATTAACACAAATATGACGGTAGCCCACAACAGCGCCACGTCGAACCAAGCCAGCCAACAATCTCGCTGATACATTTCGTTTATTCTAGTTTTAATATCTTTGCTCATTACTCTCTCCTAATATTTTATAGTTAAAGTTTTAAAAAATCGGCAAAGTAATTAGAGCAGTCACCAGAAAGGCGCTGAGAGGATATAGCGTATAAATTGCAAGCTGTTTAACATGGTTACAATCCTAAAATATATTACAAAATAGGTGTAAAACTAAACAAAGCACTGCTAATACTAACGAACAATAATACCGAAAGCCGACAAATGCAAGCGGCTCTCGAACTCACTTAAAAAATCAAAATTTAGTCACTCCAGGAATCCAATTCGTGCCCGCCAAAGGTACTTGCGCCATCGCAGAAGCCTCTATCGTTAGTGCCACAAGGTCTTCAGGCTCTAAATTATGCAAATGCGATTTACCGCAGGCGCGCGCAATCACTTGCGCTTCCATCGTCATCACAGCAATATAATTGGCTAAGCGATGCCCTGCTTTCACTGGGTCAACGCGCTTCATCAACTCTGGGTCTTGTGTGGTGATGCCCGCAGGGTCACGGCCTTCGTGCCAATCGTCATAAGCGCCTGCCGTTGTACCGAGTTTGTTATATTCAGCTTCAAGGTGTGGGTCGTTATCACCTAGGGCAATCAGCGCTGCCGTGCCAATGGCCACCGCATCTGCGCCTAAAGCCAAGGCCTTGGCCACATCCGCGCCATTGCGAATGCCACCAGAAACAATCAACTGCACACTATTTTTGCCATTGCGATACATGCCTAAATCTTGCAAAGCCTTTACCGCTGGCCTAATTGCGGCCAATATCGGCAACCCGACATGTTCAATAAACACCTCTTGCGTGGCCGCCGTACCGCCTTGCATACCGTCCAGCACTACCACATCCGCGCCTGATTTCACCGCCAAAGCCACGTCAAAATAAGGCCGTGTTGCACCAATTTTCACATAGATTGGCTTTTCCCAATCGGTAATTTCGCGAAGCTCATTAATCTTAATTTCAAGGTCATCAGGCCCAGTCCAATCGGGGTGGCGACACGCAGAGCGTTGATCGATGCCCTCTGGCAGGCAGCGCATTTTCGCTACGCGCGCGCTGATTTTTTGGCCTAGCAACATACCGCCGCCGCCAGGTTTTGCGCCCTGCCCAATCACCACTTCAATCGCGTCGGCTTTGCGTAAATCATCTGGATTCATACCGTAACGTGATGGCAAATATTGATACACCAGCGTTTGCGATTGCCCACGCTCTTCGGGCGTCATGCCGCCATCACCCGTGGTGGTGCTTGTTCCCACGGCTGTTGCGCCACGGCCAAGCGCCTCTTTTGCTGGGCCAGAAAGCGCACCAAAGCTCATGCCTGCAATAGTCACTGGCGTTTTTAAGTGAATCGGTTTTTTGGCAAAACGTGTGCCTAAAACCACGTCCGTACCGCATTTTTCGCGGTAGCCTTCCAGCGGATAACGGCTCACCGAAGCACCTAAAAACAGCAAATCGTCAAAATGCGGTAACTTGCGCTTTGCGCCACCACCGCGTATGTCGTATATGCCTGTGGCGGCTGCACGGCGTATTTCGGACATGGTATATTCATCAAAGGTGGCAGAATATCTCGGTTTGGTTTGAGGTGTTTTTGGATTATTGTCGCTCATTTTAGTATGCTCCAGCATTATCAACATGGAAGTGATACAGCGTGCGCGCCGAGCCATATTGAGTAAAACTTTCGGGTTTAATATCGGCATGACCAGATTTAGCCAGCAAATCGGTGAGGATTTTTTTGCTTTCTACGTCCATGGTTTTCACTTCGCAATCCGCACCCAAGCTTTTTACCTTGCCGCGCACAAAAAGTTTGGCCTCGTAAATGGAATCACCCAAGCCTTCGCCCGCATCACCCAAAATAACCATATTGCCCGCTTGCGCCATAAAGGCAGAAAAACTACCTACCGAGCCACCAACCACGATGTCCGCGCCTTTCAGTGATATACCACAACGCAAACCTGCGTCGCCATCAATCACCAGCAATCCTCCGTTAGCAGTCGCGCCAGCCGCGTTGGAGGCGAAACCTTTCACATGCACCATACCAGACATCATGTTCTCGGCCACGCCGCTGGCCGCGCTGCCTTCAATCGTAACTTTGGCAAGCTGGTTCATGCCCGCTGCGTAATAGCCCGCATGGCCTTTAATGGTGACATGCACGTGAGCTTTTAAGCCAACTGCAATACTATGCGCACCATTTGGATTTTCTATACTGAACGATTTTCCATGGAGATTTTTAGCGTCGCCATGCAAAAATTGATTGACTTCGCGAAGTGGTTTTTTATCCAAGTCGAAAATTAGAGCTTCCATAGGTATAACTCCTTGGGTGAAGGCTCGAATACCTTGGCATTTTTGATATCGGGCAGATGCGCCAGCGCGCGAAACTCGGAGGCAATCGCCACATAATCATCATGCTCGGCAATAATGGCGGGCTTGCAACCGAACGGATCGCGTATCAAAGCCAACTCATTTTTTGTGCCCATAAGTAAGGTATAAAATCCATCTAACTCTTCAAAGCCATGATGCAGCGCAGTTTCCAGGTCATCACCTTCGCGCATACGCCATTCTAAAAAGCGGCAGGCGGCTTCGGTATCGTTGTCGGTTTCAAACTCAATGCCCTTGTGTTCTAGCTTGCGGCGCAGGCTATGCGCGTTTGAGAGTGAGCCATTATGTACCAAGCACCAATCTTGCCCAGCAGTGAACGGGTGCGCGTGTGCAGGGGTTACCGCAGATTCTGTCGCCATGCGCGTATGTCCCACCAAATGTGTGCCTTTAAAATCTTTAAAACCGTAGCGCGAAGCCACTTGTGCAGGCGTGCCAACGTCCTTGTAAATATCCATCAATTGTCCAATAGACAGCAAATGCAGTTGTGGATAATGCTCTTTCAACCAAATTTTTACGGTTGGCGCTTCTAAGGTCGTGGTCAGCACTGCATGATTGGTTTTTGGCTCAATCTTAGCTGTAATGCTTAAATGCTTCTCAAAATCATGGCCTAATTTTGTCCAGTTAAAATCATCTACGCCTGCATATAAGCTAAATTTTCGCGCATCATTCGCCACAGGAGCGCCAAACATAGCCAAAC
>JANLWF010000210.1:0-2482 GCA_031364385.1 Methylotenera sp. | reverse complement strand
TATTCCGCCAAGCGCATCGCAGCCTCAAACGCCAGTGGATGACTGCTTTGAAACGCAGGCGCGTAATCGAGCGTTAACAGTTGCTTGCCTACCGCAGATGCGATTTCCTCGCGCCCATGCCCCGCAGGCGTGCACCACAAGCCCGCGGTGCCGTCGAGTACCTGCCTATCATCCATCGTCGTGAAATAATTACCCTTGGCCGCCTTAAATAGCCTTGGCATGGCTTTAAATTGGCGATTAGCGGTAAATGGCACCCAATAATGCGATAAATCGGGCAGCTTGACTTGTGTCATGATCAATTCCTTTTGCACTTAACTCTCGCCACTTGTGGACTCTCTCACCTTCTATGGGAGAGGGCTGGGGGAGAGAAGGGTTGCAGGCGAGGGCGCCTAAGCTACTACACCTAGTTGCAACACTTAGCTTAAAACAAGAGTCTAGACCTGTTCAGCATTTAATGTCAAAACTGGTTTTTAAAATAATTAAATAGCTGATTTTATTGATATTAATTTTAACAATGTTATTGTATAGTTAACACTATTAACAGTTAGTTGAAAGTGCGAGGATAATGATGGAAATTGAATTAGGTTTTAGGTTGCGCATGGTGCGGCAGCGACATCAGCTTTCGCAGCGCGCTTTAGCAAAAAAAGCGGGCGTCGCCAACGCCAGCATTTCGCTGATAGAGTCGGGCAATATGAGCCCATCGGTAAGCGCGCTCAAGCGCATATTAGCGGGCTTCCCCATGACATTGGCGGAGTTTTTTTCTGACGAATTGCCAGGGCTAGCAACCGAAGTGTTTTACCGCGCCGAATCACTCACCGAAATTAGCGGCGGCGAAGGTATTTCGTACCGCCAAATCGGCTCGGCCAAGGCAGGCCATGCGCTGCAAATTTTGCACGAAACTTACGCAGTAGGTGCGGATACTGGCCTTATTATGCTGCAACATGAAGGCGAAGAGGGCGCTGTAATTCTCACAGGTCGATTAGAAGTGACTGTGGGTGAAGCCACGCGGATATTGAGTGCTGGCGATGCTTATTATTTTAATAGTCGCCAACCACATCGGTTTAGAAATGCGGGAAACGAAATTTGTACGCTGGTAAGTTCGTGCAGCCCGCCGACTTTTTAATCTGAACTTTTTCGTTTAAATAGTGGTCGTAATTGTAGCTTTATCGTCAATCAATTTTTAAAGAGAGATTACTATGAAAACGAAAAGTAGCTTGACCAAGACCATTATCGCGGCAACACTCATTGCTAGTTTAAGCGGTTGCAGCAATATGACCACACGCAATAAAAATACCGCGATTGGCGCAGGTGTTGGCGCAGTCGCTGGCGCGGTGCTGACTGGCGGTAGCGGAATTGGTACAGTGGGCGGCGCTGCTATTGGTGGCATCATCGGCAATCAGGTAGGCAAGTAATCATCTCGCAGCCACGCTGGCGCAGGTTTTGCAGTAAATTACCCAGCCAGTGTTTTTATAGTTTGGCCATTAAGTGCCGTACTTTATAACTTTATCATTACGTGCCGCACCGCGC
Source organism: Methylotenera sp. (assembly GCA_031364385.1). Classification (GTDB taxonomy): domain Bacteria; phylum Pseudomonadota; class Gammaproteobacteria; order Burkholderiales; family Methylophilaceae; genus Methylotenera_A. Next base: position 955 of record JANLWF010000210.1, on the reverse strand, counting down.
TGTAATCTTCAATCGCGTACATCGACATATCTTTGCCGTAGCCCGATTTTTTCATGCCACCGTGCGGCATCTCACTCACCAGCATAAAGTGGGTGTTTACCCAGGTGCAGCCGTAATGTAGCTCGGCTGATACACGCATGGCGCGTGAGACATCGCTTGTCCAAACTGAGCTGGCAAGGCCATACTCAGATTCATTCGCCCAGCCCACCACTTGCTCTTCATCATCAAATCGCGTGATTGAAACTACTGGGCCGAATACTTCTTTGCAAACAATTTCGTCGCTTTGCAGCGCGCCAGCAATAATTGTGGGCTCATAAAAGAAACCATTGCCAGCGCGAATTTTGCCGCCTGTGGTCACTTCAATATGTTTTTGCTGTCTTGCTCTATCTACAAAGCCCGCTACACGTTCGCGTTGCCGCACTGAGATTAATGGCCCCATTTCCACGCCGCCCATTTTTTGTTCGCCCACTTTAATGCTGGCAGCTGCGGCGGATAACTCGCCCACTAATTTGTCGTATATTTTTTTGCCTGCGTAAATGCGGCAAGCGGCCGTGCAATCTTGGCCTGCGTTGTAAAAACCAAATGTGCGTACGCCTTCTACCACCGCGGCCAAATCGGCATCATCGAACACAATTACAGGCGCTTTGCCGCCCAGCTCTAAATGCGTGCGCTTCACGCTTTTCGCCGCCACCTCCATAATTTTTTGACCCGTCGAAATATCGCCCGTAATCGAAATCATCTGCACTTGCGGCTGCGAAATCATTGGCGCGCCAACCGATTCGCCACGACCATTCAAAATATTCACCACGCCAGTGGGGAAAATATCAGCAATTAATTCGGCCAATTTCAAGGTTGTAAGCGGTGTCATCTCACTTGGCTTTAACACCACCGTATTACCCGCTGCTAGCGCAGGGCCTAGCTTCCAAGCCGCCATCATCAATGGGTAATTCCACGG
>JANLWF010000209.1:0-10958 GCA_031364385.1 Methylotenera sp. | reverse complement strand
ATTTGGCTCCTCGACCTGGGCTCGAACCAGGGACACACGGATTAACAGTCCGTTGCTCTACCGGCTGAGCTATCGAGGAATCGGTAGGACTTGTGAAGGCGTGATAATACTGGCTTAGCGCTTTTTGGTCAATCATTTACGCGTATAATTTAGCAGTTAAATGATGAATAAATATAAAAAAATCTTAATTGGTGCAGCCGTAGTTATTGGCTTACTAGTTATTTTGCCTTTTTTCACACCCATGCAGACGTATTTGCGTGAGGCGGAAAAATTAGCAAGCCAGAAACTAGGGCAACCTGTGGTTATTCAATCGGTACATTTATTTCTGTTGCCAAGCCCGCGAGTGGTTGCTGACGGCATTGTGGTTGGTAAGCATGAAGAGCTTAAAGTGGAGCGTTTGGTGGTAATTCCTACGCTGGCTTCTTTGTTTTCTGATACTAAGTCGCTTGATTTAACTATTGGTAAGCCGATTATTAAGGCAGAGGGTTTAGAGTTTATATCTGCGCTAACAGCTAAAAATGCTGATAGCAGTGTGCCTTTGAGCATTCATGTTCGCCATATAGAGGTTAATGAGTTGCAACTGGTTTGGCTTGGGGCAAATTACCCTGCAATGAATGCACAGGCCACGCTCACAGAGGCTAATACATTAGAATCTGCCACGCTAGAAACCTTGGATGGTAAGCTGATGGCTGATGTATCGCCAAATGGCGATGAACAGTTGATTGTGGTGACTGCGGACAAATGGACGCTACCAGTAGGCTTGCCATTGTTGATTGACAAGGCCAAGCTTGAAATACACCTTAAAGATAGCAGGCTGGAGATTCCCAATATTGATATTGCGCTGTATGGCGGCAAACTAACAGGCAACGCGGTTGTAAACTGGCAAAATAGTTGGCGCTTACATGGCAAGTTAAAGGTAGCTAATTTAGCAGTGCAGCAGCCAAGCCGCATGGTGAGTAAGGCGGTTTATTTAAGCGGCAACCTATTTAGCAGCGGTAATTTCTCTGCCAAGTCTAAAGAGGCTGGGCGTTTGGCCGATAATTTGCACGCAGATTTCAATTTTAAAGTGAATAGCGGCGTTTTACATGGGCTAGATTTGGTCAAAATGGCGAGTTTGCTATTAAAACAAAATCAAGGCGGTGGCGAAACGCAGTTTGATACGTTTTCTGGTTTATTAAATGTATCGGGCAAGCAGTATCACCTGCGCAATCTTAAAATAAGCTCTGGTTTATTGGCCGCGACAGGCCAGGTGAAAGTTAAACCAAATAAATCGCTAGATGGCGTGATGGTGGTGGATGTGAAAAATGGTATGGGTTTGGCAGCGATTCCCCTGAACGTTTCTGGCACGGTGGACAATCCTGAAGTTTCACCTTCAAAAGCCGCGCTGGCTGGCGCGATTGCGGGCACGGCGATTTTAGGCCCAGGCGTGGGCACAAGTGTGGGGGTGAAGGCTGCGGGCGTGCTAGATAAGCTTAAGGGTTTGTTTGGTGGTGAATAAGAGGCGTACCGTTCGCCTTGAGCTAGTCGAAGGGCAACATGGTTCGACTAGCTCACCACTAACAGATTTTATTCAAGCTCGCTACGAACGGAGCTTAATAGATTGCAAAGAGTCTAATTCAGGGCTTTTTCAATACGATTAAGCGCTTCTTTCAGGTTATCCATACTGGTAGCGAATGATATGCGGAAATAGCCTTCCGCGCCAAATGCAGAGCCTGGCACCACGGCAACATCAAACTTTTCCAGCAAGTATTCGGCCAACGCCATATCAGTCGCTGCCTTAATTTTGCCAGATTTATACAACGCTGCAATCGCATCACGTGCATCGGGGAAAGCGTAAAACGCGCCACCTGCCATGAGGCAGCTTAAACCTGGCATGACGTTAAAACGATCTACCACGTATTTATGCCGCTCTTTAAACGCGGTTACCATTGGTTTAATGCAGTCTTGTGAGCCACTGAGCGCAGCGACTGCCGCATGTTGTGAAATAGAGGTCGCGTTGCTGGTGGATTGGCTTTGCAAAATTTCCATGGCCTTGATGATGTAAGCTGGGCCAGCGGCATAACCAATACGCCAACCAGTCATAGAATACGCTTTAGAAACACCGTTAAGCACAATGCAGCGGTCTTTTAAGGCTGGCGCAGCGTTGAGTATATTGTAAAACTTATCGCCTGTTAAATTCACGTGTTCATACATGTCATCCGTGGCCACTAGCACATGCGGGTGTTTAAGTAACACCTCTCCCAAAGCTTGCAGTTCAGCTAGGTTGTATACAGCGCCAGTGGGGTTGGATGGCGAATTGAACATCACCAGTTTGGTTTTTGGCGTAATCGCCGCTTCTAATTGCGCTGGCAGCAGCTTAAAGCCTTGCTCAATGCCACAATCGATAATTACTGGCACCGCTTCGGCCACCATAGCGATATCGGCGTAGCTCACCCAATACGGCGCTGGAATCACGACTTCATCGCCTTTATTCAGCACTGCTAAACATAAATTGAAAATAGTTTGTTTGCCGCCGACGCCAACAATCACTTCGTTTATTGCATAATCAAAACTATTTTCGGTTTTAAATTTATTCACAATAGCTAGTTTTAGGGCAGGGATGCCGCTAACAGGCGTGTATTTGGTGTAACCCGCATCAATCGCCGCTTTGGCTGCATCTTTAATGTGCTGCGGCGTATCAAAATCTGGCTCGCCTGCCGCCAAGCCAATAATAGGGCGGCCTTCAGCCTTATATTTAGCGGCTTTTGCAGTGATGGCAAGGGTAGGAGATTCTTTAATGACTTGAACGCGGTGCGATAAAACACTGCTTTGTGAAACTAAGTTGCTCAAAATAATTCCTAAAATTAGCTCTTTTACATAGAAAACATAATTTTACAGAAAAAAATTAGTTTTGCTAAAAAAACTTGGCTTAGAAAAGTTTGATTTCAGCTTAATGTAGCGCAGGCGTCTTGTCTGCAAGCAATGTTACATGCAAGGTAGACCACATGCAGGCGAGGACGCCTACGCTACAGAAAAACTAGCAAGCTGTGTCGCAACCCAACATGTCTGTGTATTCAGCCGCTAAGTTTTTATCAATATCAGTCAAGGCTAGCTGAATACGGTGCATTTCAGCGGTGTCGCCACGCGTTTTAGCCAATGCGCCAAGCCGCATGAGTGCGTCATAGTTAGCATTTTCTTGGCTTAATGCTTTTTTGTAGGCTTTTTCGGCCAGCTCACTTTTGCCAGAGTTCTCAAGTCCTAAGCCCAACGCATACCATGCTTCAGTATTCTTTGGCTCGGCTTGTGTCCATTTTTCGGCTACTTGCGTTAGCTTTGGCCAATCCTGGCGTGATTCGGGCACGGCAACTTGCATATAAAACGGTTTTTTGTCTTCGTCTTCCTCCCATAGCGCTTTACCAGAAATAGGAAAAGTGGAAGTTTCAGTTTGCTTCTCAAGTATATCAAGCCACTCAATCGGCAAGGCAAAGTGAATACTGCCAGCACGCCCTGCGGTTTTAAAGGTGTTAATACCGACTAATTTACCTTCCATGTCAAATAAGCCGCTACCACTAGCGCCCATGCTAAATTTGGCGGTGCTGCGAATCACTTTGCCTTGATCTGAATCATACAAAGCTTTAACGCTGCCGCTGGAGGTAAGTGGGGCGGGCACGCCATTAGAATGACCAAACGCGACAATTTCTTGACCGCGCTTTAAATCAGTGCTTTTGCCGATTTGGGCTGGCGTAAATGGTAAGGGCGCGGTGGTGACCAAACATAAATCGTGCCAAACATCGGCTTTTACTGAGTTAATGCTGTAAGTGTCTTCGCCGCGAGATATCCACGGCTCTTTGGTTGAGCGAAAAACGTGGCAGTTGGTGAGCACTTTATCTTTACCTACCACCACGCCAGAGCCATAAGCCAAGCCGCCTGTAGCGTTATGGCCACGGATTAAAACTATACTGGTATAAGCCTCGTAAAGTTTGGCCTTATCAAAAGCAAACGCAGGTTGAATGGCTGCTAGCAAAGCAGCAGTTACTATTAAAACGCGCATGTTATATCCCCAATTTAAAGATTGAATTTTATTTCTTACGTGAATGACTAAAACCTTGAAACAAAGTTCGCATGAACTTCTAAGTTAAAGCCTGTTAAAATCCAATGTTGCGTTAAAACTACTCATTAATAGAGATTGAAAAAAGTGTTTGCCACCTTTCCTAACAGTAAATATCAGTTACATCAGCCTTTTCAGCCTGCTGGCGACCAACCTGCGGCCATTGATAAGCTTACGCAGGGCATTAATGATGGGCTAAAGTTTCAAACTTTGCTGGGCGTAACGGGCAGTGGCAAAACTTATACTATGGCCAACGTCATTGCCAGGCTTGGCCGCCCAGCTATTGTGATGGCGCCTAATAAAACGTTGGCAGCGCAGTTGTATAGTGAGTTTCGCGAGTTTTTCCCCAATAATTCGGTGGAATATTTTGTGAGTTATTACGATTACTATCAGCCCGAAGCTTATGTGCCTTCGCGCGATTTGTTTATTGAGAAAGATTCCAGCATCAACGAGCACATCGAGCAGATGCGGCTCTCGGCCACCAAAGCCCTATTGGAGCGCGAAGATAGCATAATCGTGGCCTCGGTTTCCGCGATTTACGGTATTGGTGACCCCAGCGAATATCACGGCATGGTATTGCACTTGAAACAAGGCGACAAAATGAGCCGTGATGAGGCGATACAGCGCTTAATCGGTATGCAATACGACCGCAATGATTTTGATTTTAGCCGTGGTAATTTTCGTGTGCGCGGCGATGTGATTGATATTTTCCCTGCCGAAAATAACGAGACGGCAGTGCGCCTGAGTTTGTTTGATGACGAGGTGGACGCAATCACTTTATTTGATCCTTTAACAGGACAAATTTTTAATAAAATTCAAAGGTTTACCATCTATCCTTCAAGTCATTACGTAACATCGCGCGAGGCCACAATCCAGGCGATGGAGAAGATAAAAGTTGAGCTACGTGACCGCGTCGCCCAATATATTAAAGAAAATAAGCTGGTAGAAGCGCAACGCATCGAGCAGAGGACTAGATTTGACCTAGAAATGCTCAATGAAATTGGTTTTTGTAAAGGCATCGAGAACTACTCGCGCCATCTCTCTGGCCGCAATGCAGGCGATCCGCCGCCGACCTTGATTGATTACTTGCCCGATAACGCACTGATGATTATCGACGAAAGCCATGTTACCGTGCCGCAAATTGGCGGCATGTATAAAGGCGATTGGTCGCGCAAAACTAATTTAGTGGATTACGGCTGGCGGCTGCCTTCTGCGCTGGATAATCGTCCGTTAAAGTTTGAGGAATTTGAGCGTATTATGCGCCAAACGGTGTTTATAAGTGCCACGCCAGCCGATTACGAAAAAAATCATCAACAACAAGTGGTAGAGATGATTGCGCGGCCAACAGGCTTGATAGATCCAGAAATTACCGTGAAGCCAGCCGATACGCAAGTGGACGATTTACTAGGGGAAATTAAGCTGCGCGTGGCTGTTGGCGAGCGTGTGCTTGCGACCACGCTCACCAAGCGCATGGCGGAGGATTTAACCGATTATTTAAGTGAACACGGCGTAAAAGTACGTTATTTGCATAGCGATATTGATACGGTAGAGCGCGTTGAGATTATTCGTGACCTGCGCCTCGGCGAATTTGATGTGCTGGTCGGTATTAACCTGCTGCGCGAAGGCTTGGATATACCCGAAGTTTCGCTAGTCGCGGTGCTAGACGCAGATAAAGAAGGTTTTTTGCGTTCTGAACGCAGCCTAATTCAGACCGCAGGCCGCGCCGCGCGGAATATTAACGGCAAAGTGATTTTTTATGGCAACCGCATCACGCGCAGCATGGGCTTGGCAATTGACGAAACCAACAGAAGAAGAAAAATACAAACAGCGTTTAACGAAGCCAATAACATCACGCCTGTGGGCATCACCAAGCGCGTAAAAGACATGATAGACGGCGTTTACGATAAAGACGAAGCGCAACGTGAGCGCAAAGCCGCGCAAGACCAAGCCAATTATGAATCCTTAAGCGAAAAACAAATTGTAAAAGAAATGAAGCGCCTAGAAAAAGCCATGCACGAAGCCGCCAAAAACCTAGAGTTTGAAAAAGCCGCAGAATTTAGAGACCAACTTAAAATACTCAGAGTGAAATTTTTTGGCGCAGAAATGCCAGATTTGATCGCATAAAAGAGATGGCAAATTAGAGTCGCACATGGCATTTGGGTGGCACTTATTTTTTACTATCAATCTGCTACAACGTCGAAATAACGATTTGCTTACCCGCCACATTCAATCTTTATGCGGAGTTGTTAAAGATGTGCGTAAACGCCGTCCATTCATTATTCATGGTTGGGTGGTTTCGCTAGACTACATGCATTGTGTGGTTGAATTGCCGCAAGGCGACAGTAATTTTGCATTAAGCTTGAGATTAATTAAACGCAATTTTTCTAAATGTATTCCTAAAACAGAGCGAATTTAAGCAACGCGAGCGGTTAGGGGCGAGCGTGCAATATGGCAGCGCAGGTATCTAGGAGCATTTAATTCGCGATGAGGCAGGTTTCGAGGCACACATAAATTACCTGCATATCAACCCTGTTAGGCATGGATTGGTTAAGTTTGTTAAAGATTGGCCATATTCTACATTTCACCATATGGTGGGGCAGGGCGTATATTCAGAAAATTGGGCAGGTGGCGTGCAACCGAGTATTGAGTACGATGAAAATCAACTTTGAAAATTAGCCCATGCGGCTCAATACCTGTAGGGTGTCGATAAGCGAAGCGCATTACACCAAAGTCCATTCCCAAGCAGCGCAATGCCTTTCAGTTATTGCTCCCTACAACAGGCTCATTGAGTCATCGTATGCGTTTCTTGTAATAGTTAGCTTATTATTCAACTTTAACTAGCAGATGTCAGCTAATTAGTTTGATTTATCAGCACAAATTGACTATAATCGCGACTTTTCCAACCTTGCCACACCGCCAGCATAACGGGTGGCTTTAACCACAAGGAGATTTCATGCGACATTATGAAGTAGTTTTTATCGTCCATCCAGATCAAAGCGAGCAAGTGCCTGCGATGATCGAGCGCTATCGCACCATGATTACTGCTAGCGGCGGTGCTATGCACCGTTTAGAAGATTGGGGTCGTCGTCAGTTGGCTTATCCTATTCAAAAAATCCACAAAGCACATTACGTTTTAATGAACATCGAGTGCAATCAAGCCACATTAGATGAGCTTGAGCACGGTTTTAAATTTAACGATGCCGTGATTCGCCATTTAACGATGGGCACTAAAGTTGCAGCAGTTGCACCTAGCCCAATGATGAAAGAAGAAAAATCTAGATCAGTGCTAAGTAGAGATGCAACGCCAGTAGCAGCACCAGCCGTAGTTGCTGAGGTTGCGGCAGCAGCATAATTGAATAGCTTGGTGTTAAGTGGTGTTATTGTTCGTATAGAACCAATACGCTACACACCAGCAGGCATACCGTTGTTAAGTTTTGTATTGCAACATGCTTCGGAACAAATAGAAGCAGGCTTAAAAAGAAAAGTGGAATGTGAAGTAAACGCCGTTGCTTTAGGCAACATTGCGAAACAGAATATTCAGCTTGGCGCTTATGTTAAGGCCAAAGGATTTTTAGCTAAACGTAGTGCAAAAAGTACACAACTAGTGCTTCACATTGAACAGTTACATATACAACAGCTTCATATTGAAAAGTTAGAAGTTATTTAAAGAATTTAGGAGTCACACCATGGCAAGAGAAATGTACAAACGCCGCCGCTACTGCCGTTTCAGCGCAGAAGGCATTAAAGAAGTAGATTACAAAGACGTGGATTTACTGAAAGATTTCATTTCAGAAAACGCAAAAATTATTCCAGCCCGTATGACTGGTACAAAAGCCAGATACCAACGCCAACTGACGACCGCAATAAAACGCGCACGCTTTTTGGCCTTGTTACCATACACAGACAAGCATCCAGGCTAAGGGGAATATTATGCAAATTATTTTATTAGAAAAAGTCGCTAACCTAGGCATGTTGGGTGATATTGTTAAAGTAAAAGATGGCTTTGGTCGTAACTTTTTAATTCCACAAGGCAAAGCAAAACGCGCTACAGAAACAAACAAAGCCGAGTTTGCAGCGCGCCGTGCAGAGTTGGAAAAACAACAAGCTGACATTTTAACTGCCGCAACTGCGCGCGGTGAAAAATTGGCTGGTTACGTATTAACCGTATCACAAAAAGCAGGTGTAGATGGCCGCTTATTTGGCTCTGTCACCAATGGTGACATTGCTGAAGGCCTTGTTGCTGGCGGCTTTGAAGTGGCTAAATCATTAGTACGTATGCCAAATGGCCCACTAAAAACCATTGGCGACCATGCAGTGAGTGTTGCGTTGCATCACGACATTGTGGTTGATATTACAGTGACAGTAGTTGGCGAAGCTGCTTAAGTTTTAATGTTTGAAAAAAGGCGACTTAGGTCGCCTTTTTTATTATTTAAATCCCCAAAATGTAATTTGACAGTGTGAATTAAAGGATTATTATTTTTATTTAGTTAACCAAATGGTTTAATACATAAAATAGATCATCTTAGTAATACATTTTCAGGCTTTGCAGGCGTAGCGCGTAGGGTTAATTTTGCAAAGCCACCAGGTGCACATATAAGCTGCAAGCCTCAGCAATTCAACCAGTTGCCGATTAACTTGAGCAATATCGGTAGCATTGGTAGCAGCGTTTTGACCAATTGGATAATTCCTAAAAACACTACATTCAAAGGAGAAATAACATGAGCCAATCCAAATTCAATCCTGAGTTAGACCTGATGCTTGAGCGCGTTGTGGATGTGCCGCGCGAGTTAATTTGGGCAGCTTGGACGACACCAGAAAAGTTGATGCCGTGGTTTTGCCCATTGCCTTGGAAAACCGTCGCATGCGAAATTGACCTGCGACCTGGCGGAAAATTTTACACAGTGATGCAATCACCAGAAGGTCAAACTTATCCTAATGAGGGCTGCTATTTAGAAATTATTAAGAACGAGAAGCTTACTTGGACGAACGCACTAGAACCTGGCTTTCGCCCAGCAAGACAGCCAGAAGCTAGCCCAGGCCATGAGTGTGCGGAGTTTTTAATGACAGTAACAATTACGCTAGAACTAGACAAAAATGGCACAAAGTATACTGCGTTGGTACAGCATGTTGATAAAGACGCGCGCATCAAACATGAAAAAATGGGCTTTAAAGAAGGTTGGGGAACTTGCCTTGATCAGCTTGTTGCAGTCATTAAAAAAGGTGAAAAATAATTTGCATAAGATGCTCTGCGAGTCAATATTCATAAAGCTTGCAGGGAATTTTTTAAGTATTTTTTTAAAGGAGAAATGCTATGTTAAGGATAGTTGTAATCATCATTATTTTAGCCATTATCGTCGTCTTAGTTTATGCCGCCACGAAACCAGACACTTTTCGTATTGAGCGCTCAAAAAAGATTAAAGCGCCACCTGAGAAAATAGCACCGTTCATCAATGACTTTCATAACATGCAAACATGGTCAGCTTGGGAGAAAGTTGACCCTGCCATGAAGCGCACTTACAGTGGCGCTGCTAGTGGCGTAGGCGCCAAATATGCTTGGGAAGGCAACAAAAATATCGGCTCTGGTAGCATGGAAATTACCGAATCGATACCTACAAAAATCGCCATGAAACTCAATTTTACAGCACCTTTTCAGGCGCACAACATAGTGGAATTTACACTCACACCGAATGGCGATAGTACGACCGTCAACCATGCGATGTTTGGCCCTAACCCTTATATTTCTAAGCTCATGGGTTTGATATTTAGCACAGAAAAAATGGTCGGCCCTAAATTTGAAGAGGGATTAGCACAGCTGAAAACCTTTGCAGAAAGCTAGTTGCTTTCGTTTCAATGTTAGCTGGCGTAGTATTTGTGAGGACAATGATTATTGTGGAAAAAATAATTGTTTAAGAATCCAGTTAGCAAAATATTTGGCAGCCATTTTTATTGGGTATAATCTACTTATGGCTGACGAACAATTAGATTCACTTAAACTTCCCCCGCATTCTATCGAAGCAGAACAATCCGTCATCGGCGGTTTGCTGCTGGAGAATGAGGCACTGGATAAGGTGGCCGATATTTTGAGCGCGGCAGACTTTTATCAGCACGATCACAAAACCATATTCCAACACATCGGCAAGCTAATTGAGCATAATCGACCAGCCGATATTGTGACGGTGGCGGAATCGCTGGAGAGCACGGCGGAGCTATCGAGCGTAGGCGGCATCGCCTATTTAGGTGCACTGGCACAAAACACCCCCACAGCGGCTAATATTCGCCGCTATGCCGAGATTGTGCGCGAGCGCGCCATTATGCGTAAGCTGGTAGTGGTGGGCAGCGGCATCGCCGAGAGCGCTTACAGCCCCAACGGGCGCGACGCGCAACAGTTATTGGATGAGGCCGAATCGAAAATATTCCAAATTGCCGAAGGCGGGCAGCGCAGTGGGCAAGGTTTTCAAGATATTAAAGTGTTATTGCCACAAGTAGCAGAGCGCATCGACATGCTGTTCTCACGCGACAATCCATCGGATGTGACAGGTATTCCGACAGGTTTTAGCGATTTAGACAGCATGACTTCTGGCTTTCAAGGCGGCGATTTAATCATCGTCGCAGGGCGGCCTTCCATGGGTAAAACCGCGTTTTCGCTGAATATTGCCGAAAATGTAGCCTTGGATACTGGGCTGCCAGTGGCAGTTTTCTCGATGGAAATGGCCTCAACCCAGCTTGCCATGCGGATGATAGGCTCGGTAGGGCGCTTAGATCAGCACCGTATGCGTACAGGGCGACTTGAAGATGAAGATTGGGAAAAGCTCACCACGGCATTGGGCAAGCTGAACGAAGCACCGATTTTTATTGACGAAGGCGCAGCGCT
>JANLWF010000080.1:0-4268 GCA_031364385.1 Methylotenera sp. | reverse complement strand
GGCACATTAAGCCCAGACTTTGGGTTTGATAAAAGCATAGTCGATTCAAAAGAAATATGTGAAATTATTAACTCCAGCGGTGCACAATTGCTGGTATTGGGTTTAGGCGCGCCTAAACAAGAGCTTTGGATTACACAATATGCACCTGAGATTTCGGTAAAAGTGGCCTTGTGTGTAGGTGCTACCATAGACTTTTTGGCGGGCGAGAAAGCACGCGCACCAATGTGGATGCGCAAAGTGGGTTTAGAGTGGCTACACCGCATGCTTTCGGAACCTAAGCGGCTTTCAAAGCGCTATTTGATAGATGCTTTTGTGTTCCCTAAGTTGGTCATGGGTGAGTGGTTTACACGACGCAAGACTTAGACAGCAATTGACTAAAAAATTAAAAATATTGGTGTTCGGATTGACACTGTTTGCCAAATTCGCACTGGCTGAAGACTTAGTTCCCAATCATGCACCCAGCATCAAGCCTGATGATGTAGCCATAGTAGTCAATGATCAAGACAAGAATAGCCTAGAGGTTGGCGACTATTATTTGAATGCTAGAAATATCCCTAGAAAAAATTTGATAACGGTGAGCATATCTACAAAAAATGTGGAGTTATCAGAAAAGCAATTCACGCCAATCCGCGAGAAAATATATGCAAATTTAAGCCCTAATATTCAAGTGATTGTGTTGATGTGGACTGCACCTTACGCGGTAAGGTGTAACTCAATTACCTCTGCAATTACCATGGGTTATGAGCCAAAATTTTGTGAAAAAAGTTGTGCAATAGGCAATAAAAATCCTTATTTTAATAGCGCCTCGCATCATCCCAACCAAGATTACAATATGCGCTTATCCATATTGCTGCCTACTGACTCTGTCGATTTAGCTAAATCCATCATCGATAAAGGCGTCTTGAGTACTTTTAAATCCAATGAAGCCACAGCCTATTTTTTAAAAACTAAAGATAAAAACAGAAGTAAGCCGAGAGAGCGCTTTTACCCACGTGATTTGACTAAAATTGAATCGAAAAAATTAATTTTGCGCACCATTAATGCCGATTTTATACAAGACCAAAAAGATGTAATGTTCTATTTTACGGGTGCTAAATTCGTACCATTGTTAGAAACAATTAATTTTATGCCAGGTGCCATTGCAGATCATCTAACATCTAGAGGCGGGGTTTTGTATAACACTTCGCAGATGTCCAGTTTAAAGTGGTTAGAGGCGGGGGCAACGGGTAGTTATGGTTCAGTATCTGAGCCTTGTAATTTTTGGCAAAAATTCCCCAACCCAGAAGTGCTATTGAACCACTATCTAGCAGGTGAAACGCTGATTGAGGCGTATTGGAAAAGTGTCTATTGGCCAGCACAAGGGCTGTTTTTAGGTGAGCCACTCGCTGCACCTTATCAAAATAACAATTAAACCTTATCAAAATTAACAATAAATTAGCTTGGATTATACTAAAAACGGATTATTTTATTGATTTCCATTAGCCCGTATGGGTTGTTTATGTCCTGTTATATAAATTTTGCTGATAAACTGCGCTTTGCAACAATCAATTAAATCGCAGATAGTGTTCATTAATGCGTGTTTATGTTGCAAAATAACGAGATTACTTTTCAAGGCGTAGCTATTCAAGGTGTGACTATGAATCAAATTGTGAAAAATATTTTACCTAACATACTTATCCCATTATTTTTGCTCATTTGCATTGTAAGTTGCTCATCGCCAGAAGAAAAGGCAGAAAAGTACTATGAAAAAGGAATGGCCTTATTAGAGAAAGATCCCGATAAAGCGAAACTAGAGTTTCAAAATGCGCTGCAAATTAAAAAGAATATGACTAAAGCCATGTATGGCATAGCGCTTGTGGCTGAGCAGAAAGGCGACTGGAAAGCTACTTTTGGATTGATGGATAAAGTGCTTCAGCAAGATCCTAAGCATGTGGAGGCGTTGGTGAAAACTGGCCAACTTTTATTAGGAGGCGGAAAACTAGATGTTGCGCTAGAAAGAAGCAATAGAGCATTAGAACTTGATAAAAATAATGTGCCAGCACTTAATTTACATGCGGCTGTGCAATTAAAATTAGGTGATTCAAAAGGTGCAATAGAATATGCAAATTTAGCGTTAGCTAAAGATCCAGGCAATCAAGATGCCTATGTGGTTCTAGCCTCTGAAAGATTATTGGCCAAGGACGAGACTAAAGCGATTGAGTACTTAGATAAGGCTTTAGCGAAAAATGAGAAAAATTTATCCATTCATCTTATCAAAATTAAGGCGCTAGAGAACTTATCTCGAACAAAAGAGGTGGAGCAAAACCTTCAAAGGGTGATTAAGCTATTCCCAGATTCTGCATACGCTAGAAAAACTTACGCGCAATTTTTGTTAAAGTATGAGCGCAAAGAAGAGGCTGAGCAGCAGTTACGTGCTATTGTAGTATCAGCACCCAAAGACATACAGCCTAAATTGGATGTGGTTAAATTTTTAATCGCAACAAAGGGCGCTGAAGCAGGGCGTAAAGAATTAGAGAGTTTTGTAAAAAAAGAGCCTGAAAACTATGAGTTGGCTTTTGCTTTAATTGATTTATATCGAGTACAAAAGAACCAGATAAATGAAGATAAGTTATTAAATCAAATCTCTCAAAAAGCAGGAGACACCCCTAATGGGTTCAAAGCCCGTGGCCTGATTGCTTATAACCTAATATTGGCTGGTAAAAAAGATGAAGCCAACAAGCTGCTGAACAAAGTATTAGAGGCCGATAAAAGTAATCAGCAAGCGCTTACCCTAAGAGCGAATTTGGCTATAGCTGCAAAAAACTATGATGCCGCGATTGCGGATTTGCGCGCAGTACTGAGCGACTCGCCTGATTATAGTAAAGCTGCATTGATGTTAGCGACGGCACATGAGGCGTCTGGCTCGCCTGAACTAGCTGAAGAGCATTATTTAAAGGCCTTTGAGTCAAGCAAGCTAACTCCAGAATATGGTATGCCATACGTGGACTTTCTGATGCGTCGTAAACAGCCAGAGCGTGCAGAGAAAGCACTGCAAGACATGTCAGATGCTAATCCTAACAACGCTCTTGTTATGCGTGCTTTAGCACAATTTAAAATATCGCGTGGGGATTTTGTTGGTGCACAAGAGTTGGCGGATAAAGCTAAAAAAATCGGCGCCAACAGCACAGTTACAGATCAAATACTTGGTGCCATTTCGTTGAGTAAAAACGACGTTGAAGGCACTATAAGTGCTTTTAAACGCGCATATGAAGCCAATCCAAATGATTCGGAATCACTTGTGGTTATTGTTAAAAGCTATGTGCAAGCGGGCAAACCCAAAGAGGCACTCGCCTTTATTGATAATGTATTAAAAGCCAATCCAAGTAATACGGTGGCAAAAATTATTCAAGGACAGCTTTACACGCTAACAGGTAATCATCAACAAGCCAGTCAAGCGTTTAATGAAATCATCCAGGCGCAACCCAACAATCCTGCGGGCTATCAACAGCTTGCTATATTACAGCAGAGCCAGAATCAAATGGCTGAAGCTGAAATTACAGTGAATAAAGGCTTGATAGCATCACCCAAGGATTTTGCATTAAAACTCTCGCAAGCCAGTATTTTTGAGACAACAAAACGATTTGAAGAGGCGATTAAAGTATACGAAGAAATGATGATAGTCCGGCCTGATTCAGATATCTTAGCCAATAATTTAGCTAGCTTGCTTACCGATCATCGTACTGATAAAGCGAGTATGAGCCGCGCTTATGAACTTGCTAAAGTTTCTAAAGATAGTCAAATACCACAGTTTTTGGATACTTATGGCTGGGCTAGCTATAAAACTGGAAATTTTGACGAGGCAGAAAAAGCACTTAAAACTGCAATAGCTAAATCACCAGAAGTTGCTATTTTTCATTATCATTTAGCTAAGATATATCTTGCTAAAAATGACAATGCACAAGCAAAGCAAGCATTGCAAAATGTGATTAAATATTCTAAAAATCAACAGATTGATGAAAAAGATGAAGTTAATCAACTACTTAAATCTTTATAACTATTTAGTTTGGATAGCAAGAAATGTATGAAGCCTTTTACGGATTAAAAGAAAAACCTTTTACAATTCAGCCAGATCCAGAGTTTCTATTTTTTAGTTTACGTCATAGTATGGCTTACGCAATGCTAGAGTATGGCATTCAAAATCGTGCTGGCTTTTCAGTTATTTGTGGTGATATTGGATGTGGTAAAACAACGCTAGTTCGGCATTTGCTCAATAACTTGGGTGACGAGTT
>JANLWF010000165.1:0-14462 GCA_031364385.1 Methylotenera sp. | reverse complement strand
TATTAGCAAAAAGTTTAACGGTGAGGTTTCACCGTTAACCCAATTACAAAAAAGTATTGTTAATTTTAACGAGATAAAACAAAAAATCCCATTTGAAAAGTTGGGAAGTTCAGATTGGAGTCAAAGCGCTCAACTATCACGAGAAAATTCATACTGGCCATCTTTTTCTGACTCAGTTGAATTGATTGGCCGTGAGTCATTGCTTTATCAAGGCGTAACAAGTGCCACTGCTACAGTAATTAAAGCATATGAATTAAGAGATTACTCTAAAGCAATAAGAGAAATAATGCTTTGTGCTGATTCTGTTAATCAATATGTGGCTGAGATGAAGCCATGGGAATTAGCAAAAATTGAAGGAATGGAAAATCGTTTACATGAGGTATGTTCGTTGGCTTTAAATTTATTTAAAGAAATTACGATTCAATTAAAGCCAGTTTTGCCTAAAATCGCAAACGAAATAGAAAATTTGTTTAATATTAATCCATTAAGCTTTGCTGATTCAGGGGTATTTTTAAGCAAAAGGATTAATGAATATACACATTTAATTACCCGCATCGACCCTAAACTGATTGAAGCCATGACAGAAGCAAATAAAGAAAACTTGCAAGCAACCCCAGTAATCAGTCAGACAGCCGTTAAGGCTGTAGATGCAATAAAACCTACAGATGCCTTACCTGAAGCCGAATACATTAGCATTGACGACTTTACAAAAGTGGATTTACGTATTGCAAAAATCGTCATTGCCGAGCATGTGGAAGGTGCGGAAAAGCTACTAAAACTCACATTGGATATAGGCGAAGAGACCACGCGCCAAGTATTCGCGGGTATTAAATCGGCTTACGATCCTGCCACTTTAATTGGTCGAAACACCGTCATGGTGGCTAATTTAGCGCCTCGCAAAATGAAATTTGGGTTGAGTGAGGGCATGGTGCTAGGGGCCAGCGACGAGCATGGTGGGCCTTTTATACTGTCACCAGATGATGGTGCAAAAGCGGGTATGCGCGTTAAATAGCCTAAATATACAATCTAATTCAATGTAGGCAAACACCTACATTAATGTCAGCGGCTGCTTATTCTATTAACTCTTTAATCGTATAGAATACAGTCATCAAAACACTAAGTTTTGAATATAACGAAAAGGAAATCACGATGAAATTGATCAACAGTTCAATGTTAGCAATACTATTATTTTCTGGCCAAGTGATGGCAGCCGATAGCAATGCCA
Organism: Methylotenera sp.; assembly: GCA_031364385.1. GTDB lineage: Bacteria > Pseudomonadota > Gammaproteobacteria > Burkholderiales > Methylophilaceae > Methylotenera_A. The sequence goes on along the minus strand of JANLWF010000165.1, from coordinate 13,237 downwards.
AAACAGCCATAGGCGGCGGTTTAGGCGCAGCAGCAGGTACGGCACTAGGTGGTGTAGTAGGCGGTAGCACGGGTGAGGTATTAGGCGGTGCTGTTGGCGGCGGGCTAGGTGGTGCAGTGACTACAAAAGGTGAAGGCCAAACTGGCGCTGTTATTGGTGGCGCAGCTGGTGGCGCTGGTGGTGCTTATGCAGGCCGCAAAGTGAGCGGCAGCGGCACGGGTGCCATTGTAGGCGCTGGCTTGGGTGGTGCAGGCGGAGCAGTACTTGGTAAAGTAATTGCTGAGCCTGGAAAAACCTATTCAGGCCGCCAAAAACACAATCATAAGCATCACAAAAAAAATAAACACAGTAGAGGTCATGGTTATGCCTATGGACATGATAAGCATGACGATTAAAATTTAACCGCTATATATGTAAACACAAGGCCCCATTTTGGGGCCTTGTGTTTACATGCCTAATAAGTCTAGAGCGTGCTCTGCTATTTTCTCTAATAGTACAATTTAATCAAAGCCACCTTGGGCAATGGCTTCTTTTGGCATACCACATACAACGCAGCTCGCCTCATCTTGTGCTAAATTTTTGCAGCCTTTATCGTGCATGAGTTTCATTCCCGCAGCGCCATCTTTACCCATACTATCAGTATCACACCAACGGCATTGCCTTTGGTAAGCGCAGCCACAGAGTTAAACAGCACATCAACAGCGGGGCGATGATGGTTAACTGGCGGGTCTGAGAGGCAGCTAGTATTAATATTGGCGCTTTGTGAGCTTTGGTCAGACTGTTTAGAGCCAGAGTGTTGAGGATAAATAAGCAAAGCCACCCAAGCCAATGCACCTAAACATAGCGAAACTAATTGGCCTGTTGAAAATGGCGTACCTACACTTTTAAGAATAAATCAATTGTTAAATAATGTGAAGTGAATACGTGGCTTAACGCTAGAAAATAAAAAAGCCCTAATCTGGGCTTTTTTATTTGGTAAAACTAGCTTGGTGCAAGGGGCTAGTTTACGCTAGATAGTTACTTGGCCGCAGCTTTCTTGTCAGCCGCCGCTTTCTTATCTAATTTTTTCTTATCAACAACTGCTTTTTTCTCTGCCTTTTTAGCGTCTGCAGCAGCCTTTTTATCAGCTTTAGCAGTGTCATCAGTCATGGCAGGCTTGTCAGCTTTAGTAGCTTTGTCGGCTTTTTTAGCGTCAGCCGCAGCTTTTTTCTCCGCTTTTTTAGCATCGGCAGCCGCCTTTTTATCGGCCTTAGCAGTGTCGTCAGCTTTTACTTCTTTGCTATTAGCTGTTTTACCACTATCCGCTGCTTTTTCGCTACCAACTGTTTTGGTTTTAGCTTCTTTAGCAGATTTGTCCGCTTTCATCTCTTTAGCAGGCTTATCTGCTTTAGCTGGTTTGTCAGCAGCAGTTTTGGTGCTTGCAGCAGGCACGCTAGTTGCGCCGCTCACAGAAACGTTTTTACGTACATTTTGTAAAGTGATTTCACCAACACCATCTACTTTTTCTAATTCATCTACTGATTTAAAGCCGCCATTTTTTTTGCGGTAATCAATAATGGCTTGTGCTTTTACTGGGCCAATGCCATCTAAAGATTCAAGTTCTGCCTGGGTGGCAGTATTTAAATTAACAGCTGCGAAGGCGCTAAAGCTAAAGGCTAAAGAGGCGAGTAAAGCGATAAGTAGTTTTTTCATTTATATTACCTTTTGGTTAATGTTGTTAAAAAGTTTGTGAGTATTACTAAAAACAGTTTGTAGAGCTTAAAACGTAAGTGTACTTGTTTAGTTGGCGTGAGACTACAAATTAACAATAATTAACAATAATTAACAATGTGTTAATTAATAAGGTGTTCAAATTCCTTCAAGTATATCCAGTAAGGCCTGTTTGGGGTTGCTTGCTTGGGTAATCGGGCGACCAATCACTAAATAGTTCGCGCCCATCTGCAAAGCTTGGCGGGGCGTAAGTACACGGCTTTGATCGTCTAGGCTGGCACTGGCAGGGCGTATGCCTGGCGTGACTAGCAGAAAGTCATCTTTTAAATGTTTTTTAAGTAATTGCGCCTCAAGTGCAGAGCACACTACGCCATGCAAACCAGCATTTTCAGTGAGTTTGGCGAGTTTTAGCACATGGTTTTCGACGCTAGTTTCAATACCAACTTCATTTAGGCTAGCTTGATTCATGCTGGTGAGTACGGTAACGGCGATTAAATAGGACTGATGCTTACTTTTATTCATGCCCTCAAGCGCCGCCTGCATCATGGCGCTGCCACCGCTGGCGTGAACGTTGAGCATCCACACCCCCAAGTTGCTGGCGGCCTGGCAAGCATTTTTTACCGTATTAGGTATATCGTGAAATTTTAAATCTAAAAAAACTTGGAAGTTTTTGGCGATTAGTTTTTCTACCAATTGTGGGCCAGTGGCAGTAAATAGTTCTTTGCCGACCTTAAGTTTGCATAGTGAGGGATCTAGCTGATTCACCAGATTGAATGTGCTTGCTGTATCCGCATAATCCAGCGCGACTATGACTTTAGAATCTGCCATTTTTAAATCGATATTTTTATTTTGCATTATTTTTCTTAATGGTCATTTCTCGGCTCACCGCCTCGCTTGGCTCAGCAGGCAATGATTCCCAAGCGTTACAGGCTGGACATTGCCAGTGGTGTTGTTTGGCGCGAAAGCCACACTGGTCGCAGTGGTAGGCAGCGCGGTTGCCAATGGCATTGCGCACCGTTTGTTGCATGAGTTGAATATCTTGGTTGTTGCTCTGTTTTTTTGTTTCATCCGCCATCGCACGTGCTTGCAAAAGCTGGTCTAGTGTGGTGAGGCTAGGCTGACGTATTAGCTCGTTCCTAGCTAGTTTTGCTGCTTTTTCCGCGCCTTCTTCAACTAGCGTGGCTTCATAGAGAGCCGACATTAGCGAAGGTAGTTTGTAGGTTTCTAAATACGCGTTAAGTTGTGCTAAACCTTGTTTTAATTGACCCTCTGCACGATAACTTTTGAGCATTTTGTTTGCAATCAAACCCAAATATTCTGGTTGCTGAAACTCGATGCGTTTCCATTGCGAAATAGCGGCTTGATGCGTGCCAGTGCTTGCCTCTAGGTCGCCCAGTAACACATTGGCACGTACACAATTTTTGTTGGAATCTAAAGCTTTATGCAGTTGATTACGCGCGGCGTCTAGTTTTTGCGCAATAATGTCATTCATGGCTAATTCACAATAGTATTGTGCAATTTGAATTCTAAATGACACGCCAGATAAGCGTTCTAGTTCTGTAGCAGTTTCTATGGCGCGCGTCCATTCGCGCTCGCGTACATAAATTTCTAGCAACGCATGAAGCGCAGGCTGACGATAGCGGGTGTCGTTCAAGCCCTTAAATAACTCTTCTGCGCGGTCATACAAACCTGCTTTCAAGTAATCTTGCGCCAACTCAGCTTTTACTGCGCTTCTTTGGTTGTCTGTGAGCTCTTTTTTATCTAGCAAGTTCAAGTGCATGTTAATGGCGCGGTCGGTTTCGCCAGTGCGCCTAAATAAGCTCCCCAGCGCAAAATGCAACTCGAGGGAATCGGTATTGGCTTGCATGGCTTCAGAAAATGCCTCAACCGCTTTATTGTGTTGATCGCTAATGAGGAAATTTAAGCCCTTAAAGTAGGCCGCTGGTAGCGCGGTGGATTCAGCAATCAACTGTTTAATATCTACCCGCGCGGCTATCCAGCCCAGCGTAAAAAACAGCGGTAGCACTAATAACCACCAATACTCGAATTCAATCGTCATATTTCTCTCTAATTTTTTGATAGACTTATTATTAAATCTTATTTTTAAGTCTTATTTTTGACAGCCCTATTTTACCTAAGCTTGAGGCGAGTAGCTAATCATTATAAGAAGGCTGAAAAATAAGTAAGCTAAAAAATTGATAAAAAAAAGCGCAATTTCTTGCGCTTTTTTAAATCGAAACTAAATCTTACTTAACAAGCTTAAACAACATCTACGCGGTCGCGCAGCTCTTTACCCGCTTTAAAGTGTGGTACATGCTTAGCAGGTACTTGCACTTTACTGCCGGTTTTAGGGTTACGACCTAAACGCGGTGGACGGTAATTTAAACTAAAACTACCAAAGCCACGTATTTCGATGCGTTCACCAGTCGATAAATTATCGGTCATCGCATCTAAAATGGCTTTAACTGATAATTCAGCGTCTTTCACAACCAGTTGTGGAAAGCGCTCGGCTAATAAATTAATGAGTTCAGATTTTGTCATGGCTTATAGTTGCCTTTAGTTTAACTTATATTAAGACGATTGTTTTTACGTTCTTACTTACTTCTTGCTATCCATTTTAGCTTTTAATAAAGCGCCAAGATTGGTTGTACCAGCGGCTGCTGCATTATCTTCAGCTTTCGTGCTTGCATCTTCAGCTTTAGTTTTTGCAGATTTTGCTTTTGGCTTAGCGGCTTTATCTTCTGATGAAGATAGTGAAGGCGTTGCACCTGATGGGTCTTCAGTCAATTGTTTCACACCCAATGAAATACGCTCTTTTTCTACATCAATGGCTAAAATAACGGCTTGTAACTCATCCCCTTTTTTGAAGTTACGAATCGCTTCTTCGCCAGTTTGTGTCCATGATAAATCAGACAAATGTACTAAACCATCGATGCCGCCTGGCAAGCCAATAAACACGCCAAAGTCGGTAATTGACTTAATTTGACCAGCCACTTTATCACCTTTGTGATGCGTTGCAGAGAAATCATCCCAAGGGTTAGCTTTACATTGTTTCATGCCGAGTGATAAACGACGACGTTCTTCGTCAATCTCTAAAATCATCACTTCAACTTCGTCGCCTAATTGTGCGATTTTGCCTGGGTGAATGTTTTTGTTGGTCCAATCCATTTCTGAAACGTGTACCAAACCTTCGATACCTGGCTCAACTTCAACGAATGCGCCATAGTCAGTAATGTTAGAAACTTTACCGAATAAGCGTGTGCTTACTGGGTAACGGCGAGTTAATGCAACCCATGGGTCATCGCCTAATTGTTTAATGCCAAGTGAAACACGGTTTTTCTCTTGATCGAATTTCAAGATTTTGGCTTCAACTTCTTCACCAACTGTTAACACTTCTGATGGGTGCTTAACGCGACGCCATGCTAAATCAGTAATGTGTAGTAAGCCATCGATGCCGCCCAAATCAACGAATGCGCCGTAATCGGTGATGTTTTTAACAATGCCTTTAACGGTTGCGCCTTCAACCAACGAGCCCATTAATGCTTCGCGATCTGCGCCAGCACTTACTTCCATCACAGCACGGCGAGAAACCACGATGTTGTTACGTTTACGGTCTAATTTAATGACTTTGAAATCCCACTCTTTATTTTCAAAAGGAGTAGTGTCTTTTACTGGGCGTACGTCAACTAATGAGCCAGGCAAGAATGCCATGATGCCGTTGACTGAAACGCGTAAACCGCCTTTTACTTTACCACTGACGAAGCCTTTAACTACGCGGCCTTCGTTCATTGCGTCTTCCAAATCAAGCCAAGCTTCCATTTTCTTCGCTTTTTCGCGAGAAAGTTGTGTGGAGCCAAAGCCATCCTCTAGTTTTTCGATACATACTTTTACGAAGTCGCCCACGGTCACTTCAAGTTCACCTTGAGCATTTTTGAATTCAGCAACGTCAATGACGCTTTCAGATTTAAGACCTGCGTTTACAATGACGTGATCGCTATCAATAAAGATAACTTCGGCGGTAATTACCTCGCCAGAACGCATTTCTTGGCGCGCTAAGCTTTCTTCAAAAAGCGCGGCAAAGGATTCCATTGAAGATGGAGTTGAGTTAGAAGTAGAAGCCATTAAATTAAAGATACCTAAAGTTTCCCACCTAGCAGTGGGGTAGTTAATAAAAGCCATGTAAACAATTTATATTGTTTAAAAACACAACACGAGCCGTGCATGTTACACAAAAAATAGCTTATGTTCAATGACTTAAAACCTTTTTATAGCGGTTTTTGCAATTTATTTTTATAAGCGGTGAGGACAAACTCCACGGCATCATTAATTGAGCGATGGCTAGTATCTAAAAGCACTGAATCTAGCGTTTGTACAAGCGGCGAAGCCCGGCGCTGGCTGTCGCGTGTATCGCGCAGCTGTAAATCACGCAAAATTTGTGCGTAATTGGCAGGCATGTTTTTGCCAATCGGCTGCTGATAGCGACGTTCTGCGCGGATTTCTACACTAGCAGTGAGAAAGATTTTAAGTATAGCATCGGTGAAAACAGCTGAACCCATGTCCCGACCATCGGCGACTAATCCAGGCGCAGAGCGAAAACTTTGTTGCAAGTCAAACAAGGCGCTGCGCACTTGCGGGTGTATAGCAACTTCAGACGCGCCGCGGCTAATCTCCTCACTTCTTACCGCTTCGGAAATCAGTTTTCCATCTAAGTAAATTTCACCATCATAAAATTGAATTTGTAGTGTTTGTGCTAGGGCGCCAAGCGACTCGGCATCATTCCAAGCGATATTTTGTTGTTGCGCAGCGTAGGCAACGATGCGATACAACGCACCAGAATCCAAGTAATGAAAGCCAAGCTGTTGCGCCACCAGCTGCGCAACCGTGCCTTTGCCACTTGCCGAAGGCCCATCAATGGCGATGACTGGAATTGGATTATTCATTGTGCGATTTTAGCAAACTGTAAAAAGTAATCAGGGAAAGTTTTATTCACACATTTTGGGTCGTTAATAGTGATCGGCACGCCGCCTAATGAAACCAGTGAAAAACACATCGCCATGCGATGGTCGTCGTAGGTGTCAATCACTGCGTTGGGCGTAAGTTTGGTGGGCGGCATGATCTTAATATAGTCAGCCCCATCCTCAACAACCGCGCCCACTTTGCGCAACTCGTTGCTCATAGCGGCGATACGGTCGGTTTCTTTTACGCGCCAACTGGCGATATTGCGCAAAGTTGTTGTACCTTCCGCGAACAAAGCCATGATAGCGAGTGTCATCGCAGCATCGGGGATGTGGTTACAATCGAGGTCAATAGCATTGATTTTATTAGCTTTGCAAGCTGTAATATAATTTTCGTTGTAAATAATTTCACCACCCATCAAGCTAAGCGCTTCGGCAAAGCGCACATCGCCTTGAATACTGTTTTGGCCCAAACCTTCTACAGTGACCTTGCCAGCTATAGCCCCAGCAGCCAAGAAATACGAGGCGCTTGAGGCATCGCCTTCTACAAAAATTTCTTTTAGATTTTTGTATTGACTGTTGGCGGTAATGGTAAAGCGCTGCCAAGCATCACGCACAGCATACACACCAAACTTTGCCATTAAGTTTAGCGTGATTTCAATGTAAGGTTTAGAAATAAGATCGCCAACGACTTCAATTGTTGCGTGTTGTTTTATAAGCGGTAATGCCATCAAAAGTGCAGTTAAAAACTGGCTGGAAACATCACCACGAATTTTGATTGGTTTATTCGCGTCAATTTTCGCGGGGGAAATTTTAAGTGGTGGGAAACCTTCGTTTTCTAAATATTCAATCTTCGCACCAATTTGACGTAGCGCATCTACCAAATCACCAATCGGACGTTCGTGCATGCGCGGCACGCCACTAAGCGTGTAATGTCCACCAGACAAGGCAAGCGCGGCTGTGAGCGGCCTAAATGCAGTACCTGCATTGCCCAGAAAAAGCTCGGCATTTTTGTTGGGGGAGCCTTTATTTGGAAACTGGCCGCCACAGCCGTGGACGCGCCAATCGGTACCGCTTAACTTTTCTATCTTTATACCTAGTTTTTCCAAGGCTTCTAGCATACGCGCAGTGTCATCAGAAACTAGCAAGTCACGGATTTCTGTCGCGCCATTTGCTAGTGCCGCTAATAAAAGTGTGCGATTTGAAATGCTTTTAGAGCCAGGCAATTTGATTACGCCTTCAGCACGGCTGGCAGCGGGTAGAGTGAGTTGTTCCATTATTGCTATCTATAAATTAATCATAAAATATCACACTTCGTCATTCCTGCTAAAGCGGGAATGCATTTTGATTTTAGAACCTTATGCTGGATTCCCGCCTTCGCGGGAATGACGGATGAAGGTTATTTCGTTTTACTACTTTTTGCCGTTTGCCCAAGCATTCCGCGCCACGCTCGCACGCTCAAAAAGTGCCTGCAAGCCAACACCATCGCTATTTTCAAGCAATTGCTTTAATTGGCTTAATTCACCTTCAAAAGCGCTAATTTCACCTAAAAGTGCAGTTCGATTGGCAAGGCTAATGTCGCGCCACATCTCAGGATGACTGCCTGCAATACGGGTGAAATCCCTGAAGCCGCTGGCAGCAAAGCTGAATAATTGTGCAGCGTTTGCGCGTGATGCGATGTCATCCACTAGTGCAAACGCCAATAAATGTGGCAGGTGGCTTACGGCAGCGAAGATATTATCGTGATTTTCTGCTGACATTTCAGTAACATTTGCGCCGCATTTTTTCCACAAATCATCAGCGCTAGCGACCGTATGGATATTGGTCTCTGGCGTAGGCGTTAATACGACGTTTTTGCCTAAAAACAAGTCATCCTTTGCGGCAGAAACACCACTTTTTTCAGCGCCTGCAATTGGGTGGCCACCGACAAACTGGCTAAACTGCTTGCCTAAAATATCGCGCGCACATGCCAGTACATCGCCTTTGGTGCTACCTGCATCAGTGATTACAGTTTGATTATTTAAATGCGGTTTGATGCTTTGCAAAATGCGCGCAGTTTGTGCCACTGGCGCAGCAATTAACACTAAATCAGCGCCTTCTAAGGCCGCCTGTATATTAGTTTGCTTTTCGTCTGGAATACAAATGGCGTCTATTACACCCAGTTTTAACGCTTCATTTAAACTCGCTTGAGTACGCCCAACGCCTACAATATGCGTAACAAAATGGGCTTTTTTCAAAGCCAAGGCAACCGAGCCACCAATTAAGCCCACACCAAAGATGACTATTTTTTTCAAAATCAGAGTTTTTTAGAATTAAATGCTATTAACAAACCAATTGTAACATTTTTAATTACGGTCTTTTCCTATTGCGCGTTTAAAGCCGAACTCAAATAACTTGTATAGCAACGATGAAAAATGGAATGGTTTGGTTTGTTTGATAAAGAAGAGTCTGCAAAAAGTGCGCCGACTATTCCGCCGTAATTGGTTGAAGGCGAGCTGGTAGGGCTTAATCTTAAGCAGGCCTTAGGAGCACACCAAGCTTGGGAAGGCGGATTGCAAAAAGTGCTGGATGGTGAACGCAATGAGAATTTAGACATTACCACTGTTTCGCAAGACACACATTGTAAGTGGATTTATTCAGAGTGGCTAAAACGCACTAGAAAGCCATTCGCCTTTAATCAGCTTTTGTTGTGGCTTAAATTGTTGTTTATACGCCATTTTTGGGCTGGCTTCAATCCAATAACCCAAATACAAATAGGGCAAACCTAGCATTTTTGTCCATTCCGCTAGCCACATAATCGAATAAGTGCCGTAACTGGCACGTTTGGTATTAGCGCCGAAGCTGGCCTTGGCCTCAAGCGCATCGTAAAACGTGTAAACGGCAGAAATTCCATCGCTGACTACGTCTATGACGCTGACGATTTTGACTTGGTTTTCGGCATTGCGAAACTCTACCATCAAACTTTCCACATTGCTCAGGCACAAAAATTGCTGGTATTGGCTAGCATCGTCCAACTCGTTATTTGGGGCATCACTATCTAAATGACGGGTTCTTTGGTAGCTGGTATATAGCGCAAAGTGCTCTTGTTGATAGCTTAACTGCAAAACGCGCGCTGTTAAATTGGCATGTTGCTTGTAAGCACGTTTTTGGCTGCGCGTCGGTGCAAATTCGTCCAAAATTAATCTAATGGCAATGCAAGCACTGCAATTATCGCAATGGGGTCTATAGGCAAACTTACCACTGCGCCGAAAGCCCTGTTGAATAAGGCCGCTATAAATATTGGCATCGATTAAATGATACGGCGCAGCGATTAAACTTTGTGCCAGTTTATTGGGCAAATAACCGCATTTATACGGCGTGGTGACGTAAAATTGTAATTTATGCAATGCTGGTTCGCTAGGTAGCGTCATGTTTATTATTCTATCAACTTTAATAAATTTTGCATGAATTCTTCGCGTTCAATCTCGCGCCCGCCAAAGCTGGCTAGTAATGGCGTTTTCATTTGGCAATCTATCATCGTAACCCCTGCATTTTTAAGCTGATTTACTAGGTGCACAAATGCGACTTTAGAGGCATCGGTTTGCGTATGAAACATGCTTTCGCCATAAAACATATGGCCGATTTTAATGCCGTAGCAGCCGCCAACTAGCTTATTGTTAAGCCAACTTTCAGTGCTAATTGCGTAGCCTAAATTGTGCAGTTCGCAGTAAGCGTTAATCATTTCTTCACTAATCCAAGTGTTTGATTGATTGGCTCCCGCTTGTTCACCACGTGGCGATAGGCTGCAAGCCGATATCACTTGCCGAAAATCCGTATTAAAACGCACTTCAAATATATTTTTTTTGAGCGTTTTTTTGAGTGAACTTGAAATTTTTAACTCATCTGGAAACAAGACCATACGAGGGTTTGGGCTCCACCACATGATTGGCTCACCAAGATTGAACCAAGGGAAGATGCCTTGTTTGTAGGCGCTTAGCAAGCGTGTGGCGGATAAATCGCCACCAATGGCAATTAAGCCGTTCGGCTCGCTTAAGGCTTGGTTGAGCGACGGGAAAGCGCAATCACCACCAATTGCGGCGACGCGACCTGTGCTAAGTTGGTAGTAGCTGTGACTCATGTGCTATAAATTTCTACTTATTGTTCCCGTTTGCCCTTCACACTTCTCTAGCCAGTTTACTGGCTTAGAAAATTGGGGAAGACCTTTACGGTCTGAGCTAATCGAAACGAACGGAGTTGTGTTATGCCAAGGTTAAACCAACATCCAAGCCGCCATCGCCGCCATTAATAAATCTTCTATAATCGTCACCGTGGTCATGGGTAAATTAAAGCCCGTACCTAAACAGGCGCAACGAATTTTTTGTTTATTCATCACAGCTAAAATCACGCCAACGCTAGAAAATGCCATCACAATTAGCGTAATCATATTAATTAACATCGGCCTGTAGCCCAATAGGTAAGAGGTGCCTAGGCCAATCTCAATAAATGGGTAAACAAACCCGTAAGCGGGCACGCGCTTGGCAAGCACATCGTACATGGCATAACTGCTGGCGAAACCTGCTAAATCGAGCATCTTGAAAAATGAAAACACCAAGAAAAAACCTGCCATAAAATTGGGCATAAATCGGTGCAGCACAAAGTTACCATACACAAACTCAACCGCTAAAGTTACTAGTAAAATATAAAAAAATACCAGTATTAGCGGCTTGTAAGTGACGAAAAATGATTTTTCGTCGTCACTACTTTCTACACGATTTTCAGACAGAATTTCTGCGCCTATTTGATAGTTGCCAATGTTTTTTAATACCGCATTTAGCGTTTCTATGCTTTCTTTTTGACCTGTAAGCCTTACCTGTGGAGGTTTCAGTGTTACCTCAACAGCATCTGCATAGGGCGTTAAAGCCGTTTTTACTTTTGCAACGCAATTGTTACAAGTGAGGCCAGTAATAGCATAGCCCCCAGAAGCCGAGTAAATTGAGTCTGTTTTCATCATCAGATCCTTTTTGTTGTAGAATAATTGCAAACTGTAAACCAATAACAGTAAGTGAGTTTAGATAATAAATTTTTCTGAGGAGTTGTTTATTTATGAACACTATATATAAAAAAACCTTAAAAGGGGTTGAGGAGACATCGCTTCGTAGCCTGGGTTTACAATTAAAGTTTCGGGAATACTTAAAGTTGATTGATGGCGTGAAAACTACGGATGAAATTAAGCGCGCAAACCCTAGTTTGCAAGAGCTAGATGCAGCGTTAATTGTATTGAAAGATGAAGGCTATATTGTAATTTTGCATTAAGTCTGTTGCATTTGAGTTACAAAAAATATTGGCATAAACTTGCTATAAGTCCTTGTAATATAAAATAAAAATGCGTAAAATGCGCCCTTCTCGCGCATTAAGACAAGCATGGAAGTTTATACCAACAATCTAGCCAAGCCCATTCACACCTATCGCCCTTATTGGGCGAAGCGTTTTGGCACGGCCAAAATGTTGCCGATGAGTCGCGCCGAAATGGACGAGTTGGGCTGGGATTCTTGCGATATTATCTTAATCACTGGTGACTGCTATATCGACCATCCCAGCTTTGGCATGGCATTAGTTGGGCGCCTACTCGAGGCGCAGGGTTTCCGCGTCGGCATTATTGCGCAGCCCGATTGGCAAGATGCCAAAGCCTTTAAAGTGCTTGGCAAACCGAATCTGTATTTTGGCATTACCGCTGGCAATATGGACAGCATGGTGAATCGCTATACTGCAGATAAAAAAATTAGAAGTGATGACGCCTATACGCCAGACGCCGCGCCGAATAAGCGCCCCGACCGTGCTGTTTTAGTGTATTCACAACGCTGTCGCGAGGCTTATTCACAAGTCCCGCTAGTTATCGGCAGCATCGAAGCCAGCCTGCGCCGCATCGCCCATTACGATTATTGGAGCGACAAAGTGCGGCGCAGTATTTTGGTGGATTCTAAAGCCGATATTTTGCTGTATGGTAACGCAGAGCGCGCGTTGGTAGAGCTAAGTCACCGCATTGCTAAAGGCGAAAAAGTAAGCGACATTCAAGATATTCGCGGAACTGCATTTTTGCGCAAAGCCATACCCGAAGGTTGGGATGAAATTGAATCAACAAAATTAGACCGCCCTGGCACGATTGATAAAGCGATTGACCCATACGAAATGAAAATGGGCAAAGCTGATGCGAGCTGTGCGACTGATGAAAGCAAGCCGAAAATAGACTTACCAGAAGGCACAAAAGCCATTGAGATTGTACGTAAACCCAAAGCCGATAGAGGCAAGCAAGTGGTGCGTTTGCCCGATTACGAAGCCGTAGCACAAGACCCCATTTTGTACGCTCACGCTTCACGCGTGTTACACCTAGAAGCTAATCCTGGTAATGCCCGCGCGCTGGTGCAAAAGCATGGCGATCGCGAAGTGTGGCTGAATCCGCCGCCGATCCCGCTCACCACTAAAGAGATGGATTACGTCTACGACATGCCTTACGCGCGCGCTCCGCATCCTGTTTATGGCAAAGCTAAAATTCCTGCTTGGGAGATGATTCGCTTTAGTGTGAATATCATGCGCGG
>JANLWF010000150.1:0-1549 GCA_031364385.1 Methylotenera sp. | reverse complement strand
GCGTTTGAGTTATGGTTATTACCTGCTGATCAATCAAAACCAATTTCACTCGGCTTATTACCACAACAGGGTAATGCCATTGTAAAAGTAACAGGCGAAGTCGCTTTAATGTTAGCAAGTAGCGGCTTGGCAGTAAGCTTAGAGCCGCTTGGTGGGTCTCCTACTGGGCAACCAACTGGAGCTGTGCTGTATCAAGGCAAGTTAACGCAAATTTAAATAATTGAAGAAAGAAAGCACCAGCAATGAGTTTAGCCATTAAATTAGCAGAATCAGGAAAACTACCTGACGCCTTAATACGCAAAGGCATACGACAATTAACCGAGAAAAGGTTAATAGAAATTTCAGCTAATGATTGCGAGTATGGCGCAAAAAAACTGACTGATTTTGTAGCGCACATGAATACTAGTAGCATTGCGCCGTTGCCCGAGCTAGCTAATGCCCAACATTACGAAGTACCAGAGCAGTTTTTCTTTTATTGCTTGGGCGCGCAACGTAAATACAGCAGCTGTTTTTGGATGCCCGATACCCAAAATTTGGACGATGCTGAAATACTGGCGTTGAATCAAACCTGCGAGCATGCAGATATTCAAGATGGTCAGCAAATTTTAGAGCTGGGTTGTGGCTGGGGCAGCTTAAGTTTATGGCTAGCAACACACTACCCCAATGCGCAAATTACTGGTGTCTCCAACTCTAACTCGCAGCGTGAATACATCACGCAGATGGCGAAATCGCAGGGCATTACCAACTTAACCATTATTACTGCTGATATGAATGTGTTTGAGGCGCCTAGCCGCTATGACCGTATTGTATCAGTTGAAATGTTTGAGCACATGCGTAATTGGCAGGTGTTATACGGCAAAGTGGCGGCTTGGCTTAAGCCCAATGGCAAATTTTTTAAACATATTTTTGTGCATCGCAACACGCCCTATGCGTTTGAAGTGCAAGGTGACGATGACTGGATGAGTCGATTTTTCTTCAGCGGCGGCACCATGCCATCTGATGATTTGCCAGCATATTTTCAAGATGATTTAAAGATAATCAACCGCTGGCGCTGGGATGGAACTCACTACGAAAAAACTGCCAATGCATGGCTACAAAATATGGATGCCAACCATGACTTGATTACACCGATTCTAGCCAATACTTACGGCGCAGCGAATGTCACTCTGTGGCGCAGCCGCTGGCGCATGTTTTACATGGCATGTGCCGAGCTTTTTGGCTATAACAATGGTCAAGAATTGTGGATTGGTCATTACCTTTTCGAGAAAAGATGAGATTAAACCCGCATGTCTAAATCACAGCTCATTATTAATTTTGTGTTATTTCAGATTGGCTGGTTTGCCTGTGTTTTAGGCGCTGCCAAGCAATTGCCTTGGTTAGGCGTAATAGTGGTCGCTGTGATTGTGGCTTGGCATTTACTACAAGCCAAGCAAGCTAGAGCAGAGCTTGTTTTATTGGTACTTGCATTACTAATCGGCGGTATGTTTGATCAATTGATGTTAAGTAGCCATTTAATCAGTTACCAAGCGCATGGCTGGGGCATAGGTCA
>JANLWF010000066.1:0-11021 GCA_031364385.1 Methylotenera sp. | reverse complement strand
ACCACTGAAGTGGGTATCATCTCGCTAGGCGGCATTGTTTACGCCAAATCTGAGCGTGTTGGCGGCGATAAATTCGACCAAGCTATTATCGATTACATTCGCCGCAACTACGGTATGCAAATTTCTGAGCCGACTGCCGAAGCCATTAAAAAGAAAATTGGCTCGGCTTTTCCAGGTAGCGAAGTGTTAGAAATGGAAGTGACAGGTCGCAACTTGGCTGAAGGCTTACCGCGTAAATTTACTATCTCAAGTAATGAAATTTTAGAAGCACTCACTGAGCCGCTAAATTCGATTGTAGGCGCAGTGAAATCTGCGCTTGAGCAAACCCCACCAGAATTAGGTGCTGATATTGCCGAAAAAGGCATGGTACTAACTGGCGGCGGTGCTTTATTACGTGACTTAGATCGATTATTAGTAGAAGAAACTGGCTTGCCTGTTATCGTGGCGGAAGATCCGCTCACCTGCGTTGCGCGAGGTTGTGGTCGTGCATTAGAAGATATGGATAAGCTAGGTAACGTATTTGCTAATGAGTAAGTGCCCGCTACTATTATCACCTCCTAGCAATTTCAATCTATCGTGTTGGCATGCTTAAAGGTGTTCATCAAAAGCTAGAAACCCAAGAAACACCTGCTTTTTTCGTCCGTGGCGCTAAGCCATTTTCTCGCATGGTGTTTTATTGTGCACTCTCTATTGTTTTTATGGCAGTAGATGCGCGCTTAAATTATTTATCTCAAGTGCGCCAAGCCTTCATTGCAGCTTTGCATCCGCTGGAGATTGTAGCAAATACCCCTAGCGAATGGGTTCGCGACATAAAAAAATATTTTTCTGCGCACAATCTATTAGTACAAGAAAATTATGCGCTTAAACAACAAGCGTTTGAACATCAAATCTCTTTGCAACGTTTAAGTACCATACAAGCAGAAAATGAGCACCTTCGTCATTTATTAAATGGCAATATTCCCATTCAACCTAAAGCGGTTTTGGGTGAGATTTTACACATGGGACGCGACCCATTCACGCACGTCGTGGTGGTCAACCGAGGCAGTCAGCACAATATCATAGCGGGGCAAGCGGTGGTTGATTCAAAAGGCGTAATCGGCCAAGTCACGCGGGTATATCCTTTTACTTCTGAGGTGACACTGATTACCGATAAAGAGCTTTCAATTCCTATCCAAATCGAGCGTAACCAATTACGTGCCATTGCTTTTGGCGAAGGCAATGGAACACTCGACATTCCTTACTTGCCCACTAATGTCGATATTAAAGTGGGTGATAAATTGGTGACTTCGGGTATTGATGGCGTTTATCCCACTGGCTTGGCTGTTGCCACTGTCACAAAAATACAGCAAAACCCCGAATCGCCATTTGCAAAAATTGTTAGCACACCTATAGCTGGTGTCAATAATCATTTGCAGCTTTTATTGCTAGCTTTACCAGAAACGAAAGAAGTTGACGAGCCTAGTTCAGTTCCACCTTCAACACCAGTAGAAACTGCTGAGCCCAAACAAGCTGCAGATCCAGAAAAAGATAAAATAAATATTAAAAATAAGGCTAAACCCCATGCGCCACACTAGCTTAATTAGTGTCTATCTCACATTGTTAATCGCCTTGCTATGCCAGCTCTTCCCTTGGGTTGGCCAAGGCGTTATTTTTCGCCCAGCCTTTATGTTGGTCGTATTGCTTTATTGGCTATTGCGAGCACCTAACCTATGCAACGTAGGCACCGCATGGCTAGCTGGTTTACTGGTAGATTTGGCGACAGGTAGTTTGCTCGGTCAACATGCCTTAAGTTTTACAATTACCGCATATATTGCCTTGAGCTACCAGCGTAGATTGGTGCTGTTTAACGGCTGGCAACTTGCAGGCTATGTACTCGCATTACTGATCATTGAGCGCATCGTAATATTGCTGCTTAAACTATTTGCTGGCAACGAAAACCCTGGTTTACAATATTTTTGGCCGATATTAGCTGGCTTACTATTATGGCAATTCATGATATTAATGTTTGGCGGACTAACACGCCCAAGAACCCAATAGCGCTCTGTTGCTGTAAACAATGAAATCTCGCAACGAACTTAAAAACTACCAAAACGAACAGCACAATTTTAAACTAAGGCTGGGCGTGCTAGGCCTTATTGTGCTAACCGCGTTTAGTTTGCTGGCAATTCGATTTTATTTTTTGCAAATTTATCGTTACGATTACTATCAAACGCTCGCTGAAAATAACCGCATCTCAATTGTGCCAATTACACCTAATCGCGGCTTAATTTCTGATAGGAACGGTGTCATACTCGCGCACAACTTTTTTGTCTATACTTTAGAAATCACTCCTTCTAAAGTAAAGGATTTGGATACCACACTCACTGACATCGCACAATTAGTAGAGGTTAGTTCCTTAGACCTTAAGCGCTTTAACAAACAAAAATCAGAGGGCCATAACTTCGAGAGCATCCCTCTGCGCACCCATTTAAACGAGATTGAAGCGGCTAAATTTGCTGTCAATCGCTATCGTTTCCCTGGAGTTGAGCTTAAATCAAGATTATTTCGCCATTATCCTCTCGGCAAACAGGGCGCACACATGGTGGGCTATATTGGCCGCATTAACGACAAAGATCTCACTAAATTAGCCGCAAAAGACGTGCTTTCAAATTACAAAGGCACCGACCACATTGGCAAGAGCGGTGTCGAAGAATATTACGAAGCACAATTACACGGCACCACTGGCTTTCAACAAGTTGAAATTGATGCTGATGGCAAGGCGGTACGCATACTTTCCAGCCAAGCACCCACTTCGGGCAGCAACCTTATTTTGTCAACCGATAGCAAATTACAAGAAATTGCTGAAACCGCTTTTGGCGAGCGTCGTGGTGCACTGGTTGCCATTAAACCCAGCACTGGCGAGCTGTTGGCATTCGTTAGCATGCCGACTTTTGATTCCAACTTATTTGTAGGCGGCATTGATGTTGAAAACTGGAAATTACTGAATGAGTCGCTAGATAAGCCCCTGATTAACCGCCCTTTGCGTGGCGTATATCCACCAGGTTCAACCTTTAAGCCTTTTGCAGCATTGGCAGGGTTAGAAAATGGTAAGCGCAAGCCACCCTTTAGCATCAACGATGCTGGATATTTTATGTTACCACGCAGCAGCCATCGCTACCGCGATTGGAAGCCAGGCGGTCATGGCAATGTAGATATGCGCCGCGCCATTACTATCTCGTGCGATACTTTTTTTTATGGTTTAGCCATGGAATTAGGTATTGAACGCTTAAGCAATTTTGTGCGTCATTTTGGTTTCGGCCAAAAAAGTGGCGTGGATATTGCTGGAGAAGTGGGTGGTTTGCTGCCGACACCAGAGTGGAAAATGCGCCGTTTCAAACAGCCTTGGTACATGGGTGAAACGGTGATTGTGGGCATCGGCCAAGGTTACACTTTGGCTACGCCTCTGCAGCTTGCCCAAGCCACAGCCATTTTAGCCAATAAAGGCGTGGCGATGCGCCCACACTTGGTTGCAGCCATTACAGACGCTAAAACTGGTGTCAGCCAAGCGACACAGACAGTTATTAGCGATAAAATACCTTTAGATGAAGCCAATTTAGAAATTGTAAAACTCGGCATGATAGATGTCACTTTACCTGGTGGCACGGCAGCAAGTGTGGGTGCTAACGCTGGTTACAGTATTGCAGCCAAAACGGGCACAGCGCAAGTGGTTGGCATGAAACAAAACGAAAAATATAACGCGAAATTAATTGCCGAACGTCACCGCGATCACGCCTTATTTATTGCTTACGCCCCTGCGGAAGACCCAAAAATTGCGCTGGCTGTGATTGTGGAAAATGGCGGCCACGGCGGCTCTGCAGCTGGGCCAATTGCACGTAAAGTAATGGATTATTATCTTTTGGGCAAATTGCCAGAAGTTGAATTGCCGCAAGAGAAAATAATAGTTAAGCCAAATGAAAGTCTTGCTCCCGTTGATCCATCTGTAAATGCACCCGCGGAAGAACATTATGATTAGTCAGCTGCTACAAAACATTTTCAAGCATATTGATGGTTTTTTAATGGGCTGTTTGCTATTTACCATGTTAATTGGCTTGTTTGTACTTTATAGCGCATCAGGACAAAGTTTTGAGAGAGTCAGCGCACAGTTAGTCAACATTTCAGTGGCTTTAAGCTTGATGTGGTTGGCAGCCAATATTCAGCCACAGCATTTGGAACGTATCGCACCACCACTCTATATGTTGGGTATTTTATTATTAATTTCGGTAGAAATATTTGGGCATATTAGCCACGGCGCGCAGAGATGGCTAAACTTAGGCATTATAAAAATCCAACCTTCTGAGATTATGCGCATTGCCGTACCCATGATGCTAGCTTGGTTTTTTGCTAAAAGAGAAGCCAGCCCAAGCATTACTGATTTTGCAATCGCCTCACTTATGCTGCTGATTCCCGTAGGTCTGATTATGAAACAACCCGATTTAGGTACGGCCTTGTTGATTTGTGCCTCAGGTATTTTTGTGATTTTTTTAGCGGGATTGAGTTGGAAGTTTATTGTTGGCGGGGTGATATTGTCTGGCGCGTTTATGCCCATTTTTTGGTCAATGTTGCATGATTACCAAAGGAAAAGAATCGAAATTTTATTAGACCCCTCGCAAGACCCTCTGGGTGCGGGCTATCACACCATTCAGGCCACGATTGCCTTGGGTTCTGGCGGCACAACTGGTAAAGGCTGGCTCAATGGTACGCAAGCTCAATTAGATTTCTTACCAGAGCGTACCACTGATTTTATTTTTGCTGTTTTTGGCGAAGAGTTTGGCCTAGCGGGCAATTTAATATTACTGACATTATTTAGCTTGATTATCGTGAGGGGCTTGGTGATTGCCGCACAAGCCAAAAGCACCTTCACTAGATTGCTGGCAGCTAGTATAACACTCACCTTTTTTACTTACGCATTTGTGAATATGGGCATGGTAAGCGGCATATTGCCCGTAGTAGGTGTACCCTTACCGCTCATTAGCTACGGTGGCACGTCTATGGTAACCTTACTGTTAGGTTTTGGAATTTTGATGAGCATTCAGACGCACAAAAAACTGGTTGCCTCAGGCTGATGCCAGTGTAGATGTAAGCAAATCATGAGAATATATGAGGTGAAAATTACTAAATGAAAAAACAAACTTATTTGATTTTATTTTGTGCTATGTGTTTGGTAGCTTGTGGTGGCAAAAGAACAGTTAAACCCACCCCTGCACCACCGACTAGCGCCAGCAAACCAGCACCTGAGTCATCAAGCCCGCCTGTGGCTAATAGCAGCAGCACTAAACCTGGTGGCTACTATTTAGATGATGGTCCAGGTGCTAACCCGCCGCAAGATATTGACAGCATTCCTAACGCCGTGCCTAGAAAAGAGCCTTTATTAGACCGCTCTAACAAACCCTACAAAGCGCTTGGCGTGGTATATACACCTATGACCCGCTACCAGCCCTATAAAATTAGCGGTGTAGCCTCTTGGTATGGCAAACGTTATCACGGCAAAAAAACCTCTAGCGGTGAAGTGTATGACATGTACAGCATGTCGGCTGCGCACCCCACTTTGCCGCTACCAAGTTATGTTAAAGTCACCAATCCTGCAAATGGCCGATATGTAATTGTACGTGTCAATGATAGAGGCCCTTTTAAAAATGATCGTGTCATTGATCTTTCTTATGCAGCGGCTTATAAGCTGCGGTTCTCGGCACAAGGTAGCACTTTGGTAGAAGTAGAAGCGATAGACTCAAGCACTGCCACAAGCTACTCGCCGCCAGCTAAAGTACCCGTTGTAGCAACGGCGACCCCTGTTGCAACATCAAATGTAAGCTCAAACAATACTAATGCATCGGCGACGACACAATATTTTATACAAGCAGGTGCGTTTAAAAACGAGGTCAATGCACAGTCGCTCATGAAAAAAATTCAGGAGATGGCAATTGAGCAAAATACAGAGTTTAACAGCGAGTATAATAACGGTCTTTACCGTTTAAAACTTGGCCCTTACGCCAGCAAGCAAGAGGCTGATCAAGTTGCAGCAGCTATTCGTAAAAAGCTCAATACTTCTGCCATTATTATTAATCAATAAATTTCAAAATTATGCGCCTAACTTTCAAAATACTTATTTCTTTTCTATTAATCTCTAATTTTGCTTGGGCAGCGCAAGTTGCACCACCGCCAGCACTGGCGGTTAAGGCCTACTTATTGCAAGATTTTAATAGCGGTAACTTCATCGCCTCATACAAAAAAGATGAGCGAGTTGAGCCTGCGTCGCTCACTAAAATAATGACAGCTTACATCACATTCGATGCCATTCAACATGGCCATTTAAAACTTGATCAAACCCTGCCAGTGAGCGAAAAAGCCTGGAAAATAGAAGGCTCTAAGATGTTTATTGAGCCTAATAAACCAGTCACGGTGGACGAGCTTTTACACGGCATGATTATTCAGTCTGGGAACGATGCTTCGATTGCTTTGGCTGAAGGTGTGGCTGGTAGTGAAGAACAATTTGCAGAAATGATGAATAAACAAGCCGCGAAACTAGGTTTAAGCAGTACTCATTTTATGAATGCCACTGGTTTACCAGACAATAATCACTATACCACTGCCAACGATTTAGCCTTGTTAGCTATTGCCTTAATTCGTGATTTTCCGCTGGAATATCGGCGTTTATATTCAGTAAAAGAGTACACCTATAACAAAATCACACAGCCAAATCGTAACCGATTATTGTGGCTAGATGCCAATGTAGACGGTATGAAAACAGGGCACACAGATACTGCTGGTTACTGCTTAATAGCCTCTTCAAAACGCGGCAATTCACGCTTAGTCTCCGTGGTATTAGGTGCGGTGACTGAAGCCATGCGCGCATCAGAAAGTCAAAAATTACTCAATTATGGCTTTCAATTTTACGAATCTACTTTAATCTATAAGCAAGCGCAAACCATCAACACTTTGCGTGTTTATAAGGGTCAAGATAAAACTGTGGCCGCCACACTGAACAAAGATTTTTATTTAACATTGCCCAAAGGCGACTACGCTCGCGTTAAGGCTAACATGACTAGCCAACAACCTTTAATAGCGCCCATTAAAGCTGGGCAAGAAATTGGCAAAATTAGTTTTTCTTTAGATGGGAAAATAATCAATCAACAAAAATTAGTCGCCGCCAAAGCCATTGACGAAGCTGGCTTTTTTGGCAGAATACTTGATAGTATTAGATTGTTAATCCAATAAGTGACTACCAACAATCTCCCTGAAGAGCCTGAAATCCCAAAAGAAACCTTGATTGAGTTTCCCTGCAATTTTCCCATAAAAGTCATGGGCGAAACACATGCGGAGTTCAGCAAAGAAATGATTAAAGTTATTCAAAGCGTGATAGCAAGCTTTGATGCAAGCCAAATTGAAATGCGCGGTAGCTCTGCTGGCAAATATATCAGCCTTACTTGCACAGTTTATGTCACTTCTAAGCTGCAACTGGATGACGTTTATCGCGCCTTGACCGCTCACCCTATGGTGAAATTTGTGCTTTAATTTGACTCATGCAAAATCTGATTGTTAAAGACCTGATTGTTAAAGACTTGGGCTGTACTGATTACCAAGAAACGCTAGTCGCCATGCAGCAGTTTACGGCAAGCCGCACCGCCATAACGCCTGATGAAATATGGCTTACAGAGCATACTAGTGTTTATACGCTGGGCATCAATCGCAAAAATGTGCGTTTGCCACAAAATACTATTCCTGTGGTGTTGGTCGATAGAGGCGGTAAAATCACCTATCACGGCAGCGGCCAAGTAATTATTTATGTGTTGCTTGACCTAAAACGCCGTAACTTAAATGTGCGCCAGCTCGTCAATATTATGGAAACGAGCATCATTGAATTGCTTGCTCAACATGGTATTGCAGCCAGTGCGAAAAGCGATGCGCCTGGCGTGTACGTTGAGGCTAAAAAAATCGCTTCGCTCGGGCTACGTTTAAAAAATAATTGCTGTTATCATGGCCTAAGTTTAAATGTAGATATGGATTTAGCGCCGTTTAACGAGATCGATCCATGTGGCTATGTGGGCCTAGAAACCACGCAAACCAAAAATTTAGGCATGACGAAAACGCCGCTACAAATAGGCAAAAATTTGTTAATAACCCTGACAGAAAACTTAAATAAATGGCCGAATTAGCTTTAAAACAAATTGCTGGGATTGATAAAAAAATCGAAGCGAAAAAAATGGGTGTTAAGCAAATTGATGCCGAAAAAACATCGCGTATTCCAATCAAAATCATTCCTCAGCCCATGCTACGCAAACCCGGGTGGATCCGCATGAAAGTGCCAGACAGCACGCGCTTTCAAGAGATTAAAAAAATATTACGTGAAAATAATTTGCACACTGTGTGCGAAGAAGCTTCGTGCCCCAACATAGGTGAGTGCTTTAGCGGCGGCACAGCGACTTTTATGATTTTAGGCGACATCTGCACACGACGTTGCCCATTTTGCGATGTGGCGCACGGCAAACCGCTACCGCCCGACGCTAACGAACCCGCCAACCTAGCGCGCACCATTGCACAAATGCAGCTCAAATACGTGGTGATTACAAGCGTTGATCGCGACGACCTAAAAGATGGCGGCGCGCAGCATTTTGTGGATTGTATTCATGCGGTTAGACAAGCTTCGCCTCATATCAAAATTGAAATTTTAGTGCCTGATTTTCGCGGTCGTTTAGACATCGCGCTAGAAATTTTACGCAAAGCGCCGCCCGATGTAATGAACCACAACTTAGAAACCGTGCCGCGTTTATACAAACAAGCACGGCCTGGATCGGATTATCAAAACTCACTTAATTTACTTAAAACTTTCTCTGAAACTTATCCGCACATTCCCACCAAATCCGGCCTCATGCTTGGGCTTGGCGAAACCGATGATGAAATACTTGAGGTCATGCAAGACTTACGCGCGCATCACGTCAGCATGCTTACGCTAGGCCAATACTTACAGCCCAGTGTGCATCACCTGCCTGTAATGCGCTATGTTGAACCCGCAATTTTTGATGCCTTTAAACAAAAAGCTGACGTGATGGGCTTTAATAATGCGGCTAGTGGCCCCATGGTAAGAAGTAGCTATCACGCTGACGCGCAAGCGCAAATGGCTGTATAGTTGCGCAGGCAGCGCATCATGTAACATAAGCGCAAGCGCATAGCATCACTTAAGGATTCAATATGGTTCCACATTTAACTACCGCATTAAGCGGCCCGCTACTTAGCTTAGAGAAGCGCATGCTGAGTGACATGCCGAAAATTGAGCATTGGTTTCGCACGCAATGGTTAGAGTACGCTTCGCCGTTTTACGCCAGTGTCGATTTACGTAACTCAGGCTTTAAACTCGCGCCTGTAGATACCAATTTATTTCCAGGCGGATTTAATAATTTAAATCCAGAATTTTTAAGTTTATGCGTGCAAGCCGCGCAGGTGGCAGTAGAAAAAATCTGCCCAGAGGCGCATAGGCTCATGATTATTCCCGAAAATCATACACGCAACACTTATTATTTGCGCAACGTGGTTGAGCTAGTCAACATCATGAAAGCGGCTGGCATGGACGTGCGCGTGGGCACGGTTAATCCAGAAATCACTGAACCCACATTTTTTGAAACGCACGATGGCCAAAAATTATTATTAGAGCCAGTAGTGCGCGAAAAAAATCGCATTAAACTCAATGCCTGCACGCTGGATGGTGTCGATTTAAAAGCCTTTGATAGCTGTGCGATTTTACTCAATAATGATTTATCGGGTGGCGTGCCAGAAATACTGAAAAACCTAGAGCAAGATTTAATTCCCCCGTTACATGCAGGTTGGCATGTTAGACGAAAATCGCAACATTTCACTGCATATAATCGCGTAGTTGATGAATTTTCACAGCTTTTAAGTATTGATCCGTGGCTACTAAACCCCTATTTTGAAACCTGCGGCGAAATTGATTTTCACGCGCGTACGGGTGAAGATTGCTTGGCAGAAAAAGTTGACCTATTACTGAATAAAATAAAAATAAAATATGCGCAATATGACATCAAGCAAGAGCCATTTGTGATTGTAAAAGCCGATGCTGGTACTTATGGCATGGGCATTATGACGGTGAAATCACCCGACGATGTGCGCGATTTAAACCGCAAAGCGCGTAATAAAATGTCGGTGATTAAAGAAGGCCAGCAAGTAAGTGAAGTGATTATTCAAGAGGGCGTCTATACTTTTGAAAGCATTAATGACGCGGTGTCCGAGCCTGTGGTATATATGATGGATCACTTTGTCATCGGCGGTTTTTACCGCGTACATACCGAGCGCGGCGCTGATGAAAACTTAAATGCGCCAGGCTCACACTTTGAGCCGCTGGCGTTTGAAAAACCCTGTAGTTTACCCGATTGCGCTGATCAACCTGATACTGTGCCGAATCGCTTTTATGCCTATGGTGTAGTGGCGCGCTTGGCCTTGTTGGCGGCGGCTATTGAGCTGCAAGAGAGTGATCCATTAAATTAACAAAAACCTAATATATTTGTTCGCCCTGAGCTTGTCGAAGGGTTAAGTTTATGGTTCGACGAGCTCACCACTAATGGGCATAATGTTAAATTTAGAGATATAAAAACGCATGAAACTGCTATTCATCCTCGACCCACTAGCCAGCCTAAAAAGCTATAAAGACACCAGCCTTGCCATCATGCGCGAGGCGGCGGCGCGCGGGCATGCGCTTTATGTGTGCGAGCAACATGATGTGTTTTTGCGTAACGAAATCGTGAAAATAAACGCGGCTGAATTTAGCTTTAGCGAAGGTGCAAGTTGGTATTCGCTTGGCAAAAATCAAGAGGTTTTACCTAATGATTTTGACGCGATTTTAATGCGTAAAGACCCACCGTTTGATAACGAATACTTGTATAGCACCTATTTACTTGAGCTGGCCGCCAATCAAGGCGCGCGCGTCATTAACAATCCTGCATCGGTACGAAGTTGGAATGAAAAATTATCCATCGCTA
>JANLWF010000120.1:0-1983 GCA_031364385.1 Methylotenera sp. | reverse complement strand
ACGAACCAGCGCCAATGATAGTATGCTTTTTGCATGCGAAAGTAGGTCACCGCCAAGCTATTTATACTCAGTCATCATGATGATGATGGCTTGCAAAAAACCTCCCTAACTAAAATTAGTGGAGGTTTCTTTGTTTTTACTCCACGAAACTTAAACAAGTAATGTGCTTGAGTTTGCCGCCTCAAACAATGCCGCCAGTAGGCTGTGGATATTGTCTCGCAGGCCAGGAATTTTACAGATTTTTAATGGTATTGAATTGCTTACTCATCTTCGACTATTAAATCGGGTATGTGATTAAACGCAATGCGCATAGGCGCGTCTTTGAGCGCATCGTGCGCACCCGCAAAATAAACGGTATTTTTGCCATATCTCAAATTTAAAATATCCAGTGCTTTATTGAGTTTTTTCTCGTTAACCGATGGCTTTTCAGCAAATAAATCATAAGCCACTTCATGCATATTCACCAAGCTGCTAAAATTAACGCCCACCGCGACTGGCTGTGCCCCGTGCTTGGGGTATTGCTGCCACAGCGTTTCTAGCGATTCGGTGAGGTGTAAGGTGTTGTCGGTCGCGTTACAGCCGCTATCGGCGTTAAAACTAGGCTGTGAGTGAAATTTAACTTTGATGCTGATATGCGAAGTGAGCAGTTCGTAGCTGCGCAACCGCATGGCGGCTTTTTGCAGCAAACGATGTAGCACAGCTTTTGCGCCAATAGGCGTGCGCTGTTCGGGTGGCATGACGTGCGAATGTCCTAAGCTGCTGCGTGCATTTTTCACGTAATGCGGCTCGATTCCGCGCAGCTTGTCGTAATAGCGCTCGCCCTCTATGCTGCCCCAAGCGGCGCGAAGTTGCTGCTTGTTGGCGGCATACAGTTCTTCTACCGTATAGATGCCATGGCGCTCTAGCCGTGCGTGCATTTGTGCGCCTATACCATTTAGGGCGCGTAATTTTAGGCTAAATAATTTTTGTGGAATATCAGCATCTTCTATCACCACGCAGCCATCAGGCTTTTGCATGTTAGATGCGGTTTTAGCCAAAAACGTATTCGGCGCAATGCCGATTGAGCTAAGGATAAACGGATATTGCTTATTAATTTCCTGTTTAATTTTGGTTGCAAGTTTTAGCGCATTTTCCTTTACTTGCTGGCTGCCCGTCAGCATGCACACCATTTCGTCAATCGACAGCACTTTTTCTACATGGGTGCAGCTTTCGACAATCTCGATTAATTTATGGTGATATTGCACATAAAGCGGCGGCCGTGCTTCAACAAAAATGATGTCTTTGCATAATTTACGCGCATCGCGCACACCAGTGCCAGTTTTAATGCCAAACGCTTTTGCCTCGAAACTGGCAGCGATGCAGCAGGTGGTTTCTGCCATCACCGCCAGCACGCCAATCGGCTTACCACGCAACTCTGGGCGCAATTGTTGCTCTACCGAAGCAAAGTAGGAGTTGAAATCGACATATAATGCATTTAAAGCCATGCTTTTAATTTTGAGTTTGGTGTAATGTTTACTGTGAAATATTGACTAATAACGGTTAAACTAAGTTTACAATTTTAAGGTAAAAACATCATGAGTAACGAACAAATTGCAATTTTCGCTGGCGGCTGTTTTTGGTGCACCGAGCCTGTGTTTAGCCAACTAAAAGGCGTGAGCAAGGTTGAATCTGGCTATATTGGTGGTCACACCGTCAATCCAACGTATAAAGACATCTGCAACGGCGACACAGGCCATGCAGAGGGCATTAGAATCAGCTTTGATGCAGAAAAAATTAGCTTTGAGACGCTGTTAGAAGTGTTTTTGGTAAGTCACGATCCCACTACATTAAACCGCCAAGGTAATGATATTGGTACGCAATATCGATCTGCTGTGTTTTGTCAAAATGCGGCGCAGTTTGAGGCAACAGAAACCACGATTGAGGGCTTTAACAGCGCATTTATCTACAACGCACCCATTGTCACCGAGATTAACGGCGCAAGCA
>JANLWF010000119.1:0-1968 GCA_031364385.1 Methylotenera sp. | reverse complement strand
ACGAACCAGCGCCAATGATAGTATGCTTTTTGCATGCGAAAGTAGGTCACCGCCAAGCTATTTATACTCAGTCATCATGATGATGATGGCTTGCAAAAAACCTCCCTAACTAAAATTAGTGGAGGTTTCTTTGTTTTTACTGTGTTGGTTTTAAAGGGAAATCCTTGTTTTTCTTATGAACGCGCTGTATAGTAAATTAAGATTTAACAAGGATGGATGATGAATAAATCTATTTTATGTTTTGGCGCGTGCTTATTTTGCATTGCAACACTAGCGCAGGCGGATGACAACAGCTGTAATTGCAGCAATAAACTTTCTGCTTGCCCGCAAGAAAGTCTTAGCCGAGGCGCAGAAACTGACCCATTGAAGATGGGCAAAAAGAGTGATGAGTTATTACCAGGTAAACATGCTTATGATTTAAACTACGGCAAAAAAACTGACGAGTTAAATCGTGGCAATGAGACTGAAGGCTTAGCGGTGAGAAAAATGGAGGATGTTTTGAATCGCGGAAAAGACACTGCGCTGTTGGCACGAGGTAATAAGAGCAATGATTTATTGCGTAGTGCAGCTAGCGACGATTTAAACTTTAGCAAGAAAAATGATTACCTTGAGCGTGGCAAATCCGCAGATGATTTATCTTTTGGTAGACGAAGCGATGAGCTAAGCCGTGGCAAAAAATCCGACCCGCTTAGTCGTTGCAATTAAAACATTGGTTATATTTTATTATCAATATTACCATATTGATATGTCGCCAGTACCCGCATAGATACTGGCTCTCAGGGCAGGTGTTTTAATGCATTATTATTAACTTAAATGTGTAGTGAGCGTGCATTCCAATTGCTTGAATTTATTGGTATAATACACACATAATTTGAATGGGCTTTATGCCCATTTTTTGTTTCTGCTGGGTATGTAAGGGCTGGGGAATACTAGTAATGCAAGATTTGCATGGCTTAATTGATAAAACGGTGACTCAGCTTGGGTATGAGCTGGTTGACCTTGAGATTTCGAATCGTGGCAAGTTGCTACGTGTGTTTATCGATAAACTCAACCCAAAAGACACGAAAGACAGCGTGAATATTGACGATTGCGTATTGGTGAGTAACCAATTGGGCAACGTGCTGACGGTGGATCACGAAATTGAATACGACAGGCTGGAGATTTCTTCGGCAGGTATGGATAGAGTGCTAAAAAAACAGAACGATTTTGTGCGTTTTGTTGGTGAGCGCGCACAGATTAAATTGCGTGTTGGCATAAAAGATGAAAGTACCAATGCAGTAGATACGACGCTTCCCCGCAAGACATTCTTAGGGTTTTTAAAAGGCGTAGAAGCTGACAACGTGCTAATGGATTGTGATGGGGTTACCTACAAATTGGCACTGAATAATATCGATAAAGCACGCTTAAGCCCTGTATTTTAGGCAGTATTTAAAAGTTAAAAAAGTTAATTAGAATATATTGATAGTTGGAGATTGCAATGAGTCGTGAAATTTTATTATTAGTAGATGCGCTTGCCCACGAAAAAAACGTGAGCAAAGAGGTGATTTTTACTGCGTTGGAGCTGGCTTTGGCCTCAGCAACTAAGAAAAAACACGACGAAAATGCGGATATTCGCGTTGAGATTGATCGTGAAACTGGTGAATATAAAACATTTCGCCGCTGGCAGTATGTTGAGTATGACTTGTTAGAAAACTCAGCATTTCAGTTTGATGAGGAAAGCAATCACGCAAAAGACCGCGCAATTGGTGATTTTTACGAAGAACCATTAGAAAGTATTGAATTTGGCCGTATTGGTGCGCAAGCCGCGAAACAAGTCATTTTGCAAAAAGTGCGCGAAGCTGAGCGCGAGCAAATTTTAGAAGACTTTTTAGCGCGTAATGAAAACTTAGTTACAGGCGTGATTAAGCGCATGGAAAAAGGTAATGCGCTGATTGAGGTTGGCCGTCTTGAGTGCTTGCTGCCGCGTGA
>JANLWF010000035.1:0-1577 GCA_031364385.1 Methylotenera sp. | reverse complement strand
GTGTCGGGCTACCCCCGACTTATAACTAACGCCACTGGATTCCGTGTCAAGCACGGAATGACGAGCTATATCGCCCACTTGCCATAACCCTTAAACTGCTGAAACACTTCGCGCATTTCGGCATCACTCAACAATGGCGGGTTAGGGTTTAATTGCAAAATCCGCCAATATTGCTCGCACAGGTTTTCTACTTCTACCGCCACCGCTAGCGCATCATCTAAATCGCGCCCTAGCGCTATCATGCCGTGATTCGCCAGCAGGCAGGCTTTGCGGTCTTTCAAAGCTGCCAACGCGTTATCGGACAAGGCTTGCGAGCCAAATAGCGCATAAGGCGCACAGCGAATGGTATCGCCGCCCACAATGGCAATCATGTAGTGAAATGGTGGAATATCTTTATGCAAGCAAGCCAGCGTGGTGGCAAACATGCTGTGGGTATGGATGACGGCGTTGATTTCGGGGCGATTATTTAAAGTATCGCGATGAAAGCGCCATTCAGATGAAGGAATTTTTTCGGCCTCGTAACTGCCGTCAAATTGCATTTTTACCATGCTGGCTGCGGCCATCTCTTCTACCGCCATGCCGCTTGGAGTGACCAAGAAACCGCCTTCGCAGCGCACACTGGCGTTGCCAGCCGTGCCTTTATTTAAGCCAGTTGCAATGAGCTTTTGGGCGATTTTTAGTAATTGTTCGCGTTGGTTTTTCATAGCATTATAGTACACCTTACTATTTATTGTCATTCTGACGAAAGTCAGAATCTAACACAACAATTAGATTGCGGGTCATGCCCGCAATGACAGCTCTTTTTCTGAATTCATCGCTACGCTCAGAATGACGGAAATTGACGATGTCATAAGTTGAAAATACGGGGTTGAAATAACGACAAGAAAAATTAAAGCCGCACTTTTTGCCCGCGCGATTTTGCCCAATCCATCACCGCTTTAAACTTTGCCGTTGGCACATCGTCATAATATTGCAGCAAGCCCCAACTGCCCCATTTAGACCACTTACCCACGCTGTTATAACTACAAATTAAATCGCCGCCCGCTTGCGCCCATGCGTTCAAGTTTTGGCTATAAACCTCACCCATTCTAGGGTCAGCATTGGCCTCGATAAATAGTTTGGTAATAGCATCGTTATTTTCGGTGCCTAAGGCACCTACCAAATGCTGACCAGATTCGTAAGCCACTAATTTAAGGCCATATTGATCGGCTATTTTTTTATTTTGCTGAATCGATTGTTGTGATTTTGGCAGGGCAACCGAGAAAATGTGCTCGAATAACTTGTCTAAACTCCAAGTTGCAACCTCACTCACCTCTAAAGCACCTTTGTTTCTAGGTGTTATGTTTACACTAACATAAGGCGCAATTGCTAGCACATCGGCCTGCTTTGCAGCATTTTTAAAGTTTAAAATGGTTTCTGCCAAGTGAGTGTTAGCCGCTTGAGTTGCAAGCACTTTTACGAAGCCTGAATTGCCACCATAAACTGCTTGCCAGATATCAAATATTTGTATGGATCGATACGCATAATAATGGGCTGTAGCGTTAGAAGATTGCCCCATAAAACTTAGCTCTTGCCCC
>JANLWF010000004.1:0-3369 GCA_031364385.1 Methylotenera sp. | reverse complement strand
CTTGGTAGAAGGCGATATTGAAGAAGGTAAGCGTTACCTTGAGGCAGATTTTAACCGCATTATTGAAATAAAACAGCGCGAGGAATATCGCGTCAAGCTAATGATGCAGCAAATAGATCAGCGTGAAAAAACGCTGGTTTTTTGTGCCACGCAAGACCATGCCCTAGCGGTGCGTGATTTAATCAACCAAATTAAGACTAGCAAAGACCCAAATTATTGTGTGCGTGTAACAGCCGCAGATGGTGAACGCGGTGAGCAGTTTTTGCGCGATTTTCAAGACAACGAAAAAAGTATCCCAATTATTCTTACCACTTCGCAAAAGCTTTCTACTGGCGTAGATGCGCGCAATGTGCGCAATATTGTGTTGATGCGGCCTGTGAACAGCATGATTGAGTTTAAGCAGATTATTGGACGTGGTACACGGTTATATGATGGCAAAGATTACTTTACTATTTATGATTTTGTAAAAGCCCATCACCACTTTAGCGACCCAGAGTGGGATGGCGAACCGATTGAGCTTGTGGAAAACTTAAGCAGTGAAAAAGCAGAAAAAACGCTGCGTGAGCCAAGGGAGATGAAGCAAACTGAAGTTGAGTATGAGGCTAAGAAAAAAATCAAAGTAAAGCTACGCGATGGCAAAGAGCGCACGATACAGCACATGATGGCGACCACGTTCTGGAGCGCAGATGGCAGACCAATGTCATCCGCACAGTTTATGGAAGCACTGTTTGGCATAGTGCCAGAGTTTTTTAAGAATGAAGATGAGTTACGTGAGATTTGGAGCAACCCAAAAACGCGAAAAAAACTGCTAGAAGGCTTGGCGGATAAGGGTTTTGGTAAAATGCAGCTTGCAGAAATGCAAAAGATGATTGATGCTGAAAATAGTGATATTTATGATGTGCTGGCCAATGTTGCTTATTCACTCACACCGCTCACGCGCACAGAGCGTGCAAGTGCTGCACAAATTAAAATTCACCAATCTTTTGAAGATAAACAAGAAGGCTTTTTGGCTTTTGTTTTGGCGCAATATATAAAACAAGGCGTTGATGAGCTGAACCAAGAAAAACTTAAAGGGTTGTTAGAGTTAAAGTATCAGTCAGTGACCGATGCAACTTTGGTGTTAGGTAACCCGCTAGCAATACGAAGAATGTTCGTGGGCTTTCAACAACATTTATATAGCAAGTGTTGAACATTTTTAAAGATTTAAACTTCTCCCACCATCCACCGCCAGCACATGCCCTGTAATAAACGGCGCATCAGCGACTAAAAATTTAACGGCTTTAGCAATATCTGCCGCTTCGCCCACGCGTTTTAGTAGGGTTTGCGAAATGACGCGTTGCCGATACACTTCGTCAAATTGCGGGTTGTTTTCTGGCCATTGCACCGGGCCTGGGGCGACTGCATTCACGCGCACTTCTGGGCTTAACTCATGCGCTAGCGATTTGGTCAGCGTGACCAAACCCGCCTTAGCCACGCTATACACCACATAGTTTTTCTTGGGGCGTTCGATGTGCATATCGGTGATATTCACAATGCAACCGTGGTTTTTGCGCAGCTCGACAGCCGCTGCTTGGGCGAGAAACATGGGCGCTTTTAGGTTGCTGCCCATTAAATCATGCCAATTTTCTTCGGTAATGGCGCCAATTTCGGTGGGGTAATAGCTGGATGCATTGTTAATCAGCACGTCTAAACGGCCAAATTGATTCACCGTTTCATGCACCAAGCTTGGCAATACCGCCATATTGAGCAAATCACCTTGAATAATTGCCACACTATTGGCACGTTGCAAATTCAGTTCTGCTTGCAAGCCGCGCGCCTCAGTTTGCGATTTATTATAGTGAATCATCAAGCTAGCACCGTGCGCGTGCAGCTCGCGACAAATCGCCGCGCCCACGCGTTTTGCGCCGCCAGTAATTAATACAGTTTTATTACTTAAAGAATTGTTGTTGGTAGATTGGTTCAATTGTTACTCACTTTGATTTCAAAATATTATAATGGCTTATGGCCTCACTATCTAATATGAATCTTGCTATTCCCTCGCCGCAAGCCCAAGCACTTAGCCAACAACTGAGCGATTTAATTCAACAAAAAATTAAAAATGTGGGCGGCTGGATTAATTTTGCAGATTTTATGCACATGGCGTTATACACGCCAGGCCTAGGTTATTACAGCGGCGGGGCGCAAAAGTTCGGCATGGCGGGCGATTTTGTGACCGCACCAGAAATTTCACCCTTATTTGCACAAACCCTTGCCTTGCAAGCTGCGCAGATATTAGTAGCTACACAAGGTAATATATTGGAGCTAGGTGCTGGCACTGGCAAACTGGTGGTTGATTTATTACTGGAATTGCAGCAGCTAAAGCAGTTACCAGAACACTATTTTATTTTAGAAGTAAGTGACCACTTACGCCAAA
The DNA here is from genome assembly GCA_031364385.1 of Methylotenera sp. Classification (GTDB taxonomy): domain Bacteria; phylum Pseudomonadota; class Gammaproteobacteria; order Burkholderiales; family Methylophilaceae; genus Methylotenera_A. Next base: position 956 of record JANLWF010000004.1, on the reverse strand, counting down.
TTCAGCGTGAAACTTGTCAAGCTAATTTACCTGCCAGCTTATTTGAGAAAATAATTTGGCTAGAAACTTTGCCCGAAAAGTTCAGCGGGTTGGTGTTGGGTAATGAAGTGTTAGATGCTATACCTGTCCATATTTTGCACAAAACTCAAATGGGCGAAAACAAAGTTGGCTTTTGTGAGCGCGGAGTGGCGTTTGAAGCTGGTTTTGTGTGGCGTGATGCAGCATTAAGCGACGCTAAATTAGCCGAGCATTTACCAGATTATTTATCCATCGGATATATAACAGAAGTGAATCCAGCCGCATCTGCATTGGTAAGTAGCTTGGTAGAGATTTTGGAAACAGGCGTGATTTTGCTGATTGATTATGGTTTTGGCGCGGCGGAATATTATCACCCACAGCGCAATCAAGGCACGCTCATGTGCCATTATCAACATTATGCGCACGACAATCCGCTAATCAATATTGGCCTGCAGGACATCTCCGCGCATGTAGATTTTACGCAAATTGCACATGCAGGGCAGGCTCATGGAATAAGGCTTGCAGGCTATGCGAATCAAGCACAGTTTTTAATCAATTGCGGCATTTTAGATATTCTGCAACAGTTTTCACCACAAAATTCTAACTATATAAAACTTGCCGCCGCTGCGCAAAAATTATTATCCCCTGCCGAAATGGGTGAATTGTTTAAGGTCATCGCTCTAAGCAAAGGTTTTAAAGAAGATTTGATCGGCTTTAAAAGCGGTGACAAAGCGCATACGTTATAAACAAAGCCATGTAGTTGTTGCAGGAGCGAGGACTCGTCGTGATTTTGCACCATTGCTTCGCGACGGGTCTTCGCTCCTACAGTATAATGCGCGGCATGACTGAAATTAGCAAAAAACAAGATGATTTCCAAAATCAACATATGCACCGCCGTATTCGCAGTTTTGTGCTGCGTCAAGGCCGTGTGACCAAAG
>JANLWF010000064.1:0-9043 GCA_031364385.1 Methylotenera sp. | reverse complement strand
GCCAAGGTGAATTTACTCACTTACATGGTGGTGCGAGAAGACGCGCAGCTGCTGTACGGCTTTGGCACCGAGCAAGAAAAAAGCATGTTTAAACAATTGCTTAAGGTGAATGGCATCGGCGCAAAATCCGCGCTGTCGATTTTAAGTGGCGTGACTATCGAAGACTTGGTGCAGGCAGTTAATTTGCAAGAAGTCGGTATGTTGACGCGCATCCCAGGCATCGGCAAGAAAACTGCCGAGCGTTTACTGTTGGAGCTTAAGGATAAGTTCGGTGCAGCGGACTTTGCCTCTGCAAGTAACCAACCAAAATCTGCTAGCCACGATGTACTGAATGCACTGATTGCATTGGGTTACAATGAACGTGAGGCTTTAATGGCGGTAAAAAACTTGCCAGCAGATGTTGGGGTGGCAGACGGCATCAAGCAAGCGCTTAAATTGCTATCAAAGTAAAATATCAACTTGCGAGGTTGAACATGAAACGACTTTTTTTAGTGTTGGTATTGCAAATATTAATCTCTGCCTGTGGGCAGCAGTCGCCTAGCGTTGCGCCAGAAGCCCCAACAGTATCAGCTTCTGCCCCAGCTTCTATGGATCGTGCCATGCCAAAAATGATGCCAGATATGCAAGGGGCAGCGCAAGGTGGAGCAGAGCAGAGTCTTACCGAGATAAGTGAACCCCAACCTAACCAGCCCGTTGGTGATTCGACCAGCGTAAAAAAATATATTGCCTTGCGCCATCATCTACAAATTGAAACCCCAGCCGAAAAAATGCAAGCCACTTTTGATGCGGCCATAGCGCATTGTGAAGCGCTTAACTGCCAAATGTTAAGTGCAAATTTTAACAAAGCAACGCCCTACAGCCCACCATCAGCAAGCCTTTACGTGCGGGTACCACCGAGAAATGTTGAGATATTTTTAAGCGGCTTGGCTAAAAATGGCGAGGTAATGCAGCATGGTCGTGACAGTGAAGATAAAACCAGCCAAGTGGTGGATACTGACGCGCGCATTAAAAACTTGACTGAGTTGCGTGATAGATTGCGTGCCATGTTGGCCGATAAGGCGGCTAAGTTTAAGGATATTATTGACGTAGAACGCGAGCTTGCCAACACACAAAGCCAGCTAGATGCACTAAGCAGTATGCGTAAAGTATTGTCGCAAGAAACTGATTTAGTTGCCGTGAATATTGATTTTGTTGCTGCTCAGGGAATCGCCGAGCAAGGCTTTTTTGCGCCAGTGGCACGTGCGCTTAAAGACGCTGGCCGTGTGATGATGGAGAGCTTTGGCGCAGTGATTACCTTTGTTATGAGTGCGCTACCTTGGTTGCTGATTGGTATTCCCGTTATTTGGCTGGTGCGAAAGGTTTGGACAAAAATTAAAACCAAATTGATGTAATTTTATAAAAATAACTACTAGGTTGGAGGCTTAATTACTATGAGTAATAGTCGGTTTTTTTCGTTGCTAGTGTTGATTTTAGCTGGTTATTGTCAGACTTTATATGCTGAGGAAGTCAATACAACCGAAGCCAATACAACTGCAACGGAGGGTAATAGCGCTTGGCCACAGTTTTTAGCATCAGAAAATTTATCTGAAGATGACTACATTGGCGAGGTACCAAAAGTGCTCACCATATCAAGGTTGTCGCAATCATTGGCAGATTCACCTTCTGCTGTCACGGTGATTGATCACGAAACTATACGAGCATCTGGCGCGGTCGATATTCCTGAGCTGTTTAGGTTAGTGCCAGGCATGTATGTGGGCACTAATGCAGGTTTTGTTTACAACACCAATCATGCGGTCAGCTTTCATGGCATGAATTCGGCTTATGTGGGCAATATGCAGGTTTTAATCAACGGGCGCTCGGTTTATAGCCCTTTGTTTGGTGGTGTAAACTGGAGCGAGCTACCAGTTGCGCTAATGGACATTGAACGTATTGAAATTACGCGAGGACCTAATGCCGCCAGTTATGGTGCTAATGCCTTTTCTGCCACCATCAATATTTTAACGTTAACACCGTCCGAAACTCCAGCTAATAGTGTGCTTGTCACGCATGGTAACGGGCGTAATGAGGCGTTTTATCGCCACGCGGGTAAAGCAGGAAGTTTAGCTTACCGTGCCACGCTGGGGTACCGTCAAGACGACGGTTTGGATGATCGTAACGACTTTAAACGCACACGTTTTGTAAGCGCGCAGGCTGATTATCAAGTTAACACCAATAACATGCTTGAATTTGAGTTTGGCTTGACGGGAGGCGATCGTGGCGAGGGCAATATTTTGGAAGACAATGTAGTTTTTGTGCCACGCACCAAGCAGATAAACAACTATTTTGGCTTGGCTCGCTGGAAACATCAGCTAAGTGACACGAGTGATTTTCAGCTACAGGCATATCACAGCTATGATCGATCGGATGATGAAACAACCTCAGTAGAATTAAAGCCAGTTTTTAAAGGTATCGCAAATGCCCAGACCAGTCGCAGGCTAAGAGCACAGTTTTTATTTATTGCCAATAATTTAGCCATTGATCGCTTAAGGATAGACAATGAGGTAATTAATGAGCGCACCGACATAGAGGCGCAACATACATTTTCTGCGGGAAACAGCATACGCGCTGTGTGGGGGGCGAGCGTACGGCAAGATACGCTGTATGCACCGCACTATTTGGGAAATAAAAAAACAGATAAGTTTGATTTGCAACGTTTGTTCGGGCATGTGGAATGGCGTCCGCACCGCATGTGGACGCTCAATACGGGGGCGATGTTAGAACATAACGATTTTACTGGCACAGATATTTCGCCGCGTGCTAGCCTTAATTTTAAGCCATATATGAATCACGCTTTGCGTTTGAGCATATCTAGCGCATTGCGTACTCCCAATTATATTGAAGAAAAGTTCGATCAAAAACTTGTGATACCGACCACTTTATCTGCACCTTTTCCTCGTGCACTTTTATTGCAAACTACTGCAGATGATGGCAAGGTTGACCCTGAGAGAATCATTTCCAGAGAGCTGGGTTATATGGGAAAAATAAGTGGGTTGCAGCTTGATGCACGCTTGTTTAGTGACCGAATTAGTGATGTGATTCGCTTTGATGAGCGTACTGATTTTACCGTGCCCGCAAATGTACTACTACTTAATCCAAATAGTGTAGATAGTGCCCTTAACAAGGGGTCGGCAGCTGTGGAAGGGCTGGAGCTGCAAACCAGATGGGAAATTACTAGCAACACTAATTTATTGCTTAATCACTCACATATTCGTATCCGCGAAACCCAAGATGGGCTAAAAAGAAATTTCACAAAATCAATGCCAGTCAACACGCTTACCGCCATGCTAACGCATAATTTTAGTAATGGTTGGGATGCAAGCCTAGCTTATTATCAAACCAGCGAAACCACTCAGTTAGGCGATGGTGACCCTGTAGATTTAACGAGAAGAACCGATTTAAGAATGGCACACCAGTTTCATAGTGGGGTTTGGAGCGGTGAAGTTTCCGCCGTGGTTGAGAATTTGTTTAACGAGCATTATCAAGAATTTGCTGATTACAATAGCCTTAAGCGTCGTGGGCGTATTAATTTAAGATTAGATTTTTAATGGTGATTTTTACTAATAGATGGGGCAGTAAGTTTTGATAAGCAATAAAGGTAAAATTGAGTGGTTTAAAAAGTCATTAGCGTTTTTAGCGCTGGTTTTAGGTTTTTTTGTGCCTTTGCTAGCGCAAGCCTATACTGGCATTACTATAGTGATGAGCGCGCAAACGTTAACCAACAAGGAGTTCATTGATACTTTTAAAGCGGAATTAGTTAACACTAAAAATAGCAGTCTAAAAGTCAAAATCATTAATTTGCAAGAAACCGAAAAATTAGAGGTCGCCGAAAATAGTGAGTTGGTGATTGCCTTGGGCGTAAAGGCGCTTGCGGCTTCCGCTAATTTAAAGTTCTCCACACCCGTGTTAGGCGTATTTATACCAATGCCCGCATTTAATAGCTTGCTAGTTAAAAGCAAGCGTGATTTAGGTAATTTTAGTGCCATTGTCTTGGATCAGCCTTTTTCAAGACAATTCTTACTAATTAAAAACATATTGCCAGCATCCAAAAAAATTGGCGTATTATTAGGTCCAACCTCATCGCAATATGCTGATCTGTTAAAAGAGGAAGGCGAAGATGCTGGCTTATCTGTAATGGAAGAAAATGTTTATCTAGAGGCTGATTTAATTCCTAAATTAAATGCGGCTTTAGCAACATCCGATGCATTGATGGCGGTACCTGACACGCTTATTTACAGCCGAGAAACCGCGCAACCAATTTTATTAACCAGTTATCGCCAGCAAAAACCTATATTTGGCTACTCTCAATCTTATGTACGAGCAGGAGCGCTAGCTGCGGTGTATAGCAGTAGCAAGCAGATTGCCAAGCAGGCAACGGAAATTGCGCTGATATCACAGCAATCGTCTAACTTGCTACCGCCGCCGCAAGCGCCTAAATATTTCTCAATTATGGTCAATTATCAAGTGGCACGTTCGTTCAACTTAGTCTTGAAAAGTGACGAAGAAATCTACCAAAAAGTGCTAGCAGCAGATACTTTAGAGGCCAAGTAAAATGAAAAACTTAGGCATTAAATCAAGGGTGATTATTTTGGGAACTATCCCAGCATTACTCTTTGCAATTATTTTAGCTGGCTATGCCATATCGAATATTTTCGGTGTTTTAAATCAATCTTTATTAGATCGTGGCAGGGTCATTGCATCGCAACTTGCGCCAGCTGCTGAATATGGCGTGATTTCAGGCAATAGCTTAATATTGCAAAAATTAGTGCAAAAAGTGCTTGCTACCGAATCAGAGGTGAGAACAGTACTGGTGCTCAATAACAAAGGTCAAGTGCTGGCTTTAATTGGGCCAGAGATATCTGCTGAACTGATCAATAAGATTAGTAAACAGAAAAATCAAGAACTTAGGCTAGATAAAGGCATTGTCTTTACTTCAGCCATTCAAAGAAGTTTGGTTGAAATCGACGACTTTAGTAATGCTCAGGAAAGTATAGAAGATCCAGCAAAAAAGGCTGCGGAACTAGTCATTGGCCGAGTATATGTTCTGCTGAGCAATCAGGCTTTAAAAAACCTTAAGTTAGACCTCATTACAAAAATATTCATGATAGGCTTATTCGGCTTGCTACTAAGCTCGATAATCGCCTGGCAAATAGGTCGAAATATTACGAAACCAATTCAAGAAATCGCCCACGCGGTCAATAAATTAGGCGAAGGTGTGTTTGCACAAACCATTACCGAAAACTCTAGTGGCGAATTAAAAACCTTACAAAAAGGCTTTAATTCGATGTCTACAAGCTTAAAACAGGCTTACGATTCCATGCAGGATAAAATTAATGATGCCACAGTTATGCTACGCTACCAGGCACAACATGACGATTTGACAGGGTTAATCAATCGTCGGGAGTTTGAGACAAGATTGGATCGCAATTTAAAAAGCGTACATGATACTGGCGCACAACATGTATTGTGCTATCTCGATCTAGATCAATTTAAGTTGGTGAATGATACTTGTGGGCACGTGGCTGGCGATGAGTTGCTTAGGCAAATTAGCGTGCTGCTTGCCAACAGAATGCGCGACAGAGATACTTTGGCGCGCGTGGGAGGTGACGAATTTGCGTTGCTGCTCGAAAACTGTAGCTTAGTGGATGCAAATCAAATCACTAATGCACTACTCAAATTAGTGAGAGATTACCGATTTATTTATGAAGATAAAATATTTAATGTTGGCGTAAGTATTGGCTTGGTGGTCATTAATTCAAGCTTCGAAACTGTGAGCGAGGTGATTCATGCAGCCGATTCTGCATGCTACTCTGCAAAAGAAGCTGGACGTAATCAGAGCTTTTTGTTTAGTGCGGGAGATGTTGAGGTGGCTCAACGCAGAAGCGCCGTTGAGGCAGTTTCAGACATTACCGATGAAATTGATGACGAGCAGTTTATGCTTTATTGCCAACCCATTGTGCCGCTATCATCCCGCGTGCAACAGCAACACCATTATGAAGTTTTAATTAGAAAAATTAATTATGATGGAAAAATTATGCTCCCCACCACTTTTATACCGTCTGCAGAGCGCTATCACCTGATGCCCAATATTGATCGATGGGTAATAAAAAATACATTGGCCGCGTACCGTAAGTTATTAAATATTAGTTTTGAAAAGTGTGATTATGTATTTTCAATTAATTTATCTGGTACATCGCTAGGTGATAAAAGTTTATTGGGCTACATACGTGAGCAATTTGCCATTTATGCCGTCCCGCCTCAAAGTATTTGTTTTGAAATAACCGAAACTGCCGCAGTTGTGAACTTAAAAAATACCATTCAATTGTTTACTTCACTAAGAAAATTGGGTTGTAGCTTTGCACTGGATGATTTTGGCAGCGGCATGTCATCTTTTATGTATTTGAAAAATTTTGAAGTAGACTATCTGAAGATCGATGGCTCTTTTGTTAAAGACATGCACATTAATAAGATTGATCACGCTATGGTGCGTTCTATTCATAGCGTGGCAGAGGCCATGAATATTCAAACCGTGGCAGAATTTGTTGAGAATGATGCCATACTAAAAGAATTAAAATTGATTGGCATACACTATGGCCAAGGCTTGCACTTAGGAGCTCCTGTGCCAATGAAACAATTAATTGATAATTTCTCCGTATTAAACCCATAATATGATTTAACCCCTACAATGGGTGCGTTAAAATAATGCGATTTAAGCCATAATCAACTAGCTAAAATATGATTGAAACAGACCGTCTCATAGCTCCCGCTGCAGAAAGCCCTCAAGAAGAGGCTATGGAGCGTGCGTTACGCCCAAAAGTGCTTGATGAATATATCGGGCAAGAAAAAGCGCGCAGCCAGTTAGAAATCTTTATCAATGCTGCACGAGGCCGCTCTGAGGCGCTAGATCATGTATTACTTTTTGGCCCACCTGGCTTGGGAAAGACTACGCTGGCGCACATTATTGCGCGCGAAATGGGCGTGAATATGCGCCAGACTTCAGGCCCTGTGCTAGAGCGGGCGGGTGATTTGGCCGCATTACTTACCAATTTAGAGCCTAACGATGTGCTGTTTATCGATGAAATTCATCGTCTAAGCCCAGTGGTTGAGGAGATTTTGTATCCTGCTATGGAAGATTATAGGCTGGATATTATGATTGGCGAAGGGCCAGCCGCGCGCAGTGTACGTTTGGATTTGCCGCCATTTACCTTAATTGGCGCGACCACGCGTGCAGGTATGCTCACCAATCCGCTGCGCGATAGATTCGGCATTGTGTCGCGGCTAGAGTTTTATACTACCGAAGAACTAGGCCGCATTGTGCATCGCAGCGCGGGTTTGTTAGAGGTGGAAATTACTGAAACAGGCGCACTGGAAGTCGCTAAACGCTCGCGTGGTACGCCGCGTATTTCTAACAGGCTACTGCGCCGTGTGCGTGATTACGCACAAGTAAAAGCCGATGGCGTAGTGAGTTCAGAGGTCGCCGATGCTGCCCTTAAAATGCTCGATGTCGATAGTTTGGGTTTCGATGTAATGGACAGAAAATTGCTAAGTGCCGTACTAGAAAAATTCGGCGGCGGCCCAGTTGGCTTGGATAACCTAGCCGCCGCAATTGGTGAAGAACGCGATACGATTGAAGACGTGCTGGAACCCTATTTAATTCAACAAGGTTACCTCATGCGTACCCCGCGCGGCCGTGTGGCGACTGGCTTGGCGTATCAGCACTTTGGCTTAGCCTTACCTAAAACATTAGCTGCGGGTGAAGCATGGCAGCAGCAATGACATTATTATGGTTTGAATTGAAGGATTAAAAGCGCATGAGGCGAATAGTAGAGGTATCTAAACGTGATTGATAAAAAAGCCCGCCACGGAATTTATTTTGTGGCGGGCATCATTTAACTGCAAGTGTTTAGCTTTAATCTACAATATCCCAACGCACCATCATGGCATGATCCTCGTGCACCAAATTATGACAGTGCATCAAATATTTGCCTTTAAAGTCGCGAAAGCGCAGGAAAATCTCTATAGTCTCATCTGGCCGCAGCACATACACATCTTTACGCCCACGTTCGTGCACTGGTGGCGCAACACCATTCCTTTTCAAAATCCGGCCTTCTTCAAAGTGAATATGCACGGGATGCGACCAACCACCACCGCCATTCCGTAATGTCCAAATTTCTGCAGTACCTTTTTTGGGGTTCGCACTCACACTGTTCACATTGAAAATTTGATCATTTACTGTCCAAACACCGTTTTTACGCCCAAACTCCCAAGTACGCCTTGCAACAACTTCGGTTAAATCAATGGGTGGCAGATCGCGCATAAGTGTTGTAGCGGTTAACACTCTTGAGTTATCGGGCGCCGATGGATTGCGATCCACAATAAATTTCAACACTTGATCGCCAGGGCTTCTAACATCTTTAGGGCCTCTTGTATCATCTTGACGTAGCCGATTCACCAGAAACACCTCGCTACCAAGTGGAAAAGCGGAGAAATCGACAATAATATCGCCACGCTCGGCCATGCCAAGTCTTATTTTGGTTTGGTTCATGAGCGGATTCTTAAATAAATTGCCATCGTTAGAAACGCGAATGAACGGTTTAACTATTCCATTATGTACCAGATAAAATTCATAAAACCGAGTTGGGCCACCATTAAGTAACCGTAAACGATATTTACGACGCGCCACGTTAAAGAAAGGCTTAATCTTGCCGTTCACCACTACTCTGTCACCCAACACCCCTTCAGGACTCAATTGGTCGTAATACTGCAAGCCATTGGCATCAAAGCGCATATCTTGAAACATGAGTGGCACATCGTAATCGCCGCTAGGTAACCTTAACGCTTGGTTGCTTATGTCATTTTCATCGCCAGAGTCAATCTCATCAAATAGCAGGTAAAACCCCGCTAATCCTTTAACCACATTGGCACCCGTTGTATCTAGGGTATGGTCGTGATACCAAAGTGTACCCAGTGCTTCGCGTGGGTCGCCTATGGCATTGGGATCAATTTC
>JANLWF010000395.1:0-1527 GCA_031364385.1 Methylotenera sp. | reverse complement strand
TTTTGGTGATGGCAAGGGGCATGTAATTGCACTGGGCGAGCGTGATTGCTCCGTGCAGCGTCGTAATCAAAAAGTGATCGAAGAAACGCCTGCGCCTAATATAGCAGATGACATTAGAACAGCCTTGTGTGAAACGGCAGTAAAGCTCGCCAGCGCGCTTAACTATCGTTCTGCAGGCACGGTTGAGTTTGTGTACGATAACGACACGCAACAATTTTACTTTTTAGAGGTAAACACGCGCCTACAAGTAGAGCATGGCGTGACTGAATTGGTAACAGGCGTTGATTTGGTGGAATGGATGGTGCGCGCTGCGGCTGGCGACACTGACTTTTTAGGTCAGTATTCACACCAGCCACACGGCCATTCGATTCAAGTGCGTGTGTATGCAGAAGACGCCAATAAAAACTTTCAACCATCTAGCGGCGTGCTGACAGAGGCGATCTTTTCTTCTGCTGCGCGAGTCGATACCTGGGTACAGCGTGGCAGTGAGATCTCACCGTTTTATGACCCATTAATTGCTAAAGTGTTGGTGCATGAGGCGAATCGCGATGCGGCTGTGCAATCAATGCAATGCGCCCTTGCTGAAACCAAGCTTAGCGGCATCGAGACCAATTTAGAATATTTGCGCCAAGTGCTGGCTGATAGCGTTTTCCCTGCAGGCACACAAACCACGAGCTATTTGAACACATTTGCGTACAAACCCAACACCATCGACGTACTGGATGGTGGCGTGATGACCACGATTCAAGACTACCCTGGGCGGCTTGGTTATTGGCATGTGGGCGTGCCGCCGTCTGGTCCGATGGATCATTTGGCGTTTCGCATTGCCAATAAATTAGTGGCAAATGCTGAAGGCGTAGCGGGGCTAGAAATCACGCTGATTGGCTGCAAACTCAAGTTTAATGTTGATGCCATCATCAGCATCACAGGCGCACTGATTGAGGCGACGCTTGATAACGCAGTGCTTGCCATGTGGCAATCACACCGTATTAAAGCAGGCAGCGTATTGAAGTTGGGTGCAATTAATGAAGTTGGCTGCCGCGCTTATTTGGCGGTGCAGGGCGGTTTTGATGTGCCAGATTACTTAGGTAGTAAATCTACTTTTATGCTAGGTCAATTTGGCGGCCATGGCGGCAGAAGCTTGCGCGTAGGCGATGTATTGCATCTTGCTAAACACGAAGCAAGCTATAGCCCAAAATTTACGCCACATAGTTTTCAATCGCGTTTTCGGCCACATTACACCCGTCATTGGGAAATCGGCGTGTTATATGGCCCGCATGGCGCACCAGACTTTTTTACTGAAGCCGATATTGCGCTATTTTTTAGCACCGATTACGAGGTGCATTACAACTCCAATACCACTGGCATCCGTCTCATTGGCCCTAAGCCAGAGTGGGCACGAACAGACGGTGGTGAGGCGGGTTTACATCCGTCGAATATTCACGATAACGCTTATGCCATCGGCTCCATCGATTTTACTGGTGATATGCCGATTATTTTAGGCCCAGATGGCCCGAGCTTGGGCGG
>JANLWF010000388.1:0-2533 GCA_031364385.1 Methylotenera sp. | reverse complement strand
CCCAGCGGTTAGTTTCCAAGTCTCTAAACGCTACGCCAATTTGCATTCTATCTTCATTTCTATCGCCACCTGCTTTGTTGCTTTGCAGCGAAATTGCATTGCGGGTTAATAGCGTCCATTCATTATTTAGTTTATAAGCCACACCTAGCGTGTTTAATATATTGTCCGATGTGCCGTCGGTGCGGTATTCTAAACGCGCTGAGCCTTTCCAATTTGGGTTGGCGGTATATTCAATCGCGCCTGTCACGGCGGTGCTTTCTTGCGTATTGCCATTCACGCTAGCAATACGCTCAAAACCTGTGTGCAAGCGGATACCGTCGGCCAAATCCCAGCCATTACGCAAGCCAATGGCAGCCTCTGCTTCGCGTCCTGTTACAGCGTCGCGCAGGCGATATTCACTGAACAAATGGCTTTGTTTCATGTATTCGCTATCAATACCAAATATCGTCGCGTTACGTTGCTGAAAATTATTTAGCGTGTATTGATTGCCTAGGCTGGAGATAAACTCGTGTTTGGCATATAACTTGGTTTGATCAAACAGGCGATATTCACCGCCCAATGCGGCTACTTTTCTATCTGCATCGTCGATAGCTTGCTCGTATTCACCAAACACAGTGGCTTTAGGCACGTATGGCACTTGGCCAGAAAGCCTGATGCGCGCGATAGCTTGCTCACCTGGGTTGGCTGCCCCTAGCGTGCTGTTATCAGCAGCAGCGGTAGATTCTTTGTTGTAACGTAATCCAGCCTCGCCTACTAAAGTCGGCGTAAAGTTATGCTCAATTGTTACTAATGCACCATCGCGACTACCGTTGCTAACACCGTCTTCGCTACGAATTGCCTCGGCTTTTAGGCGCGTTGAGTCATTAAACCTATAGTTAGCTTTTGCACCTGCTTCGCCACGGCCTTTATTGAGCAAGGCATTCGGGTTGTCAAAATTTTCATCTGTTTTGCCCATAAAAGCGCTGGCTTGCCAATCAACACTTTCATGTTTTAGTTCGATGCGTGCGCCGTTGCCTTTGCCAGAAGTGAGCGTATCAGTTTGCGCTACTTCCGCAGTTAGCAAGGTTTTTTCGCTAAGTTTGATGCCTACATTGGCACCTTTTAAGGTGAATTGATCTTGCGGATTTTCATCACGCACATAAGTGCCGCCGACTTCAATTTTGTCGGTAATTTTCACTTGGCCATCCACGCCATACACCCAGAACGACGCGCCGCCTTGATCTACTTCGTAGCTGACGCGAATAAAGTTGGGGGAGAAATTAGCATCTAAAGTAGGAATAGGTGCCTTAAACAAAATGCGACCTGTTAAGGACTCAATTTCATAATCGGTAAAGCGCGTTAGTTGCTCAGTTTTGATGACGATTGCGGGCTGATTGCGGTCGCGTGTGATAATTTCAATTTTTTCACTATTGGCTACCATATCAGTATTAGTCAGCGTGTAAAAGCCAGAAACGCCTTTGGCAGGAAATTCATCTATGACCCTGCTAGAAGTGCCTCGGCTGGCAAAGGCGTTGCCGCTTACTTTTTCGTTCTCGTAATGCGCGCGTGCGCCATTTAAGCTGCGATTATATTGGCTTAATTGCGTGGCCGTTTGGCTAGAGCGTGATTGCACCTGCGTGATAAAGTCGCCATACAGCGCATACGAGCTACCTTTGTCTACCCGCACGTACAGCGCGCCAGTCGATTGTGCATCGTAACCTTTTACCGAATCGTCGCCATACACGGGGTAAAACTCATCAGGCTGAATATCTCGGAATAAGCGATCTTTTTGGGCTTTTTCAGAATCGTAAGCAAGGGTGAGTAGATAATCGCCTTTCACTTTACCCTTTAAAAACAAGGCAGCACGTGCGCCAACCGAACTTTTACCATCGGCACTGGTGCGTGAAAAATGCCTCAGCTCTTGCTCAAAACCATCTTGCGCGCGCGTAGGTTGCAAAGCTTTACTATTCAACTTGCGTAAGTTAATTGCACCTTCAATGATGCCAGCCGCTATCATTGGGCGTAACTCTGGAATAAATTTAAGCAAAGCGCTCGTTTTAATATCGCCTGCTGAGACTATTATCTCAGCTTCTGTGGGCTCAATCGGCGAAGTAATGGGCAAAGTAATTTCACCATTTTCAGCAAAAAGTTGTATACCTGGCTCTTTTTTGTCTAAGTCTTGCACCTGCCAGCCATCGATGCCAGATTGCAGTGTAATAGGGATGCGTGCGCGCGCAATCAGGCCATCCACATCAGTAATACTTACCTCCAGCCTGGTAATGGTTTTGCCATCCGCAGGTATGCCGTTTTTAGGTAGGTTGATGTTCACTCGGCTAAGTTTGCCTGGCACCGTCACTTGTATCATCACTTTGCCACGCGCATTACCAAAACTATCGCTTTGCTCTGCTTCTATTGTATTAAGGCCTGGTTTAAGGTCAACACCCACATACTCCCAGGCCTCTGCACCAGTTGATTGCAATACGCTTTTTTTACCGACGCGGCTGGCTGCAACGCTGGTGCCGTTAACGCGCAGATTAAAGATACTTTTAGCCGC
>JANLWF010000356.1:0-5058 GCA_031364385.1 Methylotenera sp. | reverse complement strand
ATGAAGTACTAAAAGTCGATACAGGCTGCTTGGTTGGCATGTCATCCACCGTACGCTACGATATTACATATGTAGGTAAAATGAAAACAGGTTTATTTGGTGGCGAAGGTTTATTTTTTGCCACCGTTGCAGGTCCAGGTAATGTCTGGATTCAATCGCTACCGATAAACCGCTTGAGTCGCGCTATATTGGGCGCCGCAGTGACTGGCAGAGATCAGAGCTCTGTTTTAGGTAAATTATACATAGGCTTTATTATTATAGTGGTACTGTTTTCACTATTTGCTGGCAAATAATACTGACTAATCTATTTTGTGCGCTCAATAAAATGCCAATTTCTGTAGAAGTTAATAACACTGTAGATGTGTTGCTGTTTGGTGTGGGCTTACCAACTGCTGGTTTACCTATGCGCTGCAAAATTAATAACGACTCACTACAATTAGATTATCAATTGTTAAATATCACTTTTGACAAGCTTACTGCCGAAGTGGGCGGCTTTGATCATAACCAATTGCAATTGCATTGGCAGGATAACGACAATGGCTATATGCTGATACCTAGCAACAAAGCTGGGCAGAAATCACTGCGTGCTATTTTGCCAGTAGGGGCTATAAAAGGTCTAAAAAACTGGCATAGCAGCACTACAGCCCAGAATTTAGTGTGGAACAGTGTGCTTTATGGCGCAGGGTTTTTGGTGCTGTTGGCCATTCTTGTTGTTTGGCAATACGATAGGGTGCTTACTTGGGCGGCTAGCCAAGTATCGATGGAAACCGAGAAGAAACTCGGTGAATCTGTTTTACAATCGATAAGTCACAGCGAAAATTTTTTAAAAGAAGGTGCAGCAGTTGATGCGATTAAAAAAATCGGCACGCAACTCACCAAAGGCTCGCGTTATAAATACCAATGGTATGTGGTGAAAGACGACACGATTAATGCCTTTGCCGCACCTGGCGGTATTATTGTGGTCAATAGTGGCCTAATTAAAAAAGCCGATTCACCCAACGAAGTGGCGGCGGTTTTGGCACATGAGGTTCAACACGTAGAGCAACGCCATTCATTAAAAAACATGCTGAACAGTGCTGGTGTGGCAAGCTTGGTTTTGGTGGTGTTGGGTGACGCGAACGCGGTGATGATGGTTATGGCGCAGCAAGTAAGCCAGCAATATTTTAGCCGCAAGGTAGAGGCAGATGCTGATTTAAAAGGCGCGCAGCTGCTTACAAAAACAAATATTGACCCAAGTGGCATGCCGAGTTTTTTAAAAAAATTGGCAGCCGAATATAAAGATTTAGACCGCACGCCAGAGTGGCTATCTTCGCACCCAGAAACCTTACAGCGCATTAAAAATGCAGAGGCTTATGTCGCAAAACACCCATGCAAAACTTGTGTGCCGCTAAGCTGGAACAAAACTGAAATTTTGGCAGAGCTAAACGCAGGGTTAGATAAAAACCCTACTCAAAAAAATAAGCAGGAATGAATACGTGGCCATCATTAATGATTGGTTTTGTTATCTACAAAAACCGCATTTTCGCTAAAAGCGTGGCTAACGTCTAGCGCATCAAACGCATATTTTTTATTGCAAAAATCGCAATTTACATCAATTTTACCTAGTTCGGCTAATATACTTTTTACCTCTTGCGAGCCTAATAAACGCAGCATATTTCCCACTTTAGCTTTGCTACAGCTACATCTAAATTGCGTGGCTTTAGCCTCAAATAAACGCACATTCTCTTCAGAAAAAAGTCTGCTTAATAAAGTCTCTGGTGCTAGATTTTTTAGTTCGTCGTTAGTGACTGTATTGGCCAGTATATTCACGCGGTTCCATGCATCTGCATCTGCTTCGCCTAGGTTCGGCAGCTTCTGCAATAACATCCCAGATGCACTTTCACCATCGCAATGCAGCCATAGTGAAGTATCTATCTGTTGCGAGCGCAGCATGTAATTTTGCAGCATTTCGGCAATGGTTTCACCCTCAATTGGTACAATGCCTTGGTAAGCCTCGCCCGTGCTGGGGTCTAGCGTAATCACAAATTGACCATGCTTGACTAGCTCGATAAATGATACCGTTGCCATTTCGTTTATCAGCGTTTCATCCCACTTGGCAGTTGCACGCATATTCAAATCGTGGCTGCATTCAACCACCAGCAACTTGAGGGCGCCTTTACTTTGCAGTTGCAAAACCATCACGCCCTCCATTTTAAGTGTAGCTGAGAGTAGGGCACTAGCCGCCATAAGTTCACCAAGTGCTAGTTTCAATACTTTAGGTAAGGTTTGGTGCTGTAATATTTGCTTAAAAGTATTGTTTAAATGCACGATATTGCCGCGAATGGGCAGGGGTTCATTGAGTTTGTTTTCGAACAAAAAATGTTGTAGTGAATCTGCTATGGTTTTCATAGGCACATTTTAACATTGACCAGCAATTTTAAGTATTCACAATAATTTTCCGTTGTTTCGGTACGCTGTCAACCTTCCAGTTTGCAATCGCCCAACGCCAAACTTCCGCTAGTGTGGCGTTTTTTAATTCCTCTGCAGTTAATTGCCCTAAAAAGCGCAAAGCATCAACCAATTGATGCGCTGCAAAGCGCATATCTATTGGTACAGCACGGCTTTGTTTGCTGAGTTTTTCGCCCGCATGGTTAGTGGCAATCGGCACATGCCCATAGCAAGGAGTTGGTAAATCTGACAATTGCTGCAAGTAAATTTGGCGCGGGGTAGAGTCGAGTAAATCTGCGCCACGCACGATATGGGTAATGCCTTGCGCGGCATCATCCACCACCACCGCCAATTGATAAGCAAATAATCCATCTGCGCGCTTTAAAATAAAATCGCCCACATCGCGCGCCATATTTTGAGTGATTTCACCTTGAATGGCATCCAAAAAAGTGATGTTTTTATCTAAAGCCAATGTCCTGTAAGCCGCATGAATATTAGACTTTTGCGTATGCTTTAAACAGGTTTTTGGGTATATCGAGCCGTCAATCCCAACTGAATTACTCGAATCCGCGATTTCTTTGCGCGTGCAGGAGCAAGGGTAAATTAAAGCCTGTTTTTGTAACTGATTCAGCACTTCTCCGTACAGTCCATCATGTTTACTTTGATAGGTAATTTCACCATCCCACTCAAAACCAAAAGCTTCTAAGCAGCGCAAAATATCGTCAGCCGCTCCGCTTACTTCACGCGGTCTATCTAAATCCTCTATGCGCACTAGCCACTTACCTGCGTTCGCTTTAGCATCGCAATAGCTCGCCATTGCGGCCACTAACGAGCCGAAATGCAGTGGGCCAGTGGGGGAAGGTGCAAAGCGGCCAATATAGGGCTTGCTAGTGGATTCTGTGCACATTATCTGGCGCTGAGTCGGGTTGAGCCTCATTCGGGTGTACATCTCTGGGCTGTACATAGGGCGGAATATGCCAAGTTTGCAGATGTCTGCCGAGCAGTTGTAGGCTGCATTGCATGCGCTCTGCGCCACTTGCGCTCACTTCAAATTCGTATAGGCGTTGCAATTGCGCATGACCACGACCATCTCGCACAATGCGGATTTGCGTGCATGCAACAGTTTCGTCTAATAATTGTAAACTGTAGCGACCTGCCAGCTCACGCCCAGAGTTAACAGCAATTTCGCGTTTTGCGATACTATCAAGCCAAAACCAGGCGCTTATCACTAGAAGGGCGAGCAAAATTGTTTCAAGCATGATGATTTACTTTTTTGGTGTGGGTGTACACAATATGCACTGTATCTATACTATATGAGATATTTATTATATATTTCAATAGATTGTGTTGTAATATTAAAAATATAAATTAAGTGATGATTGCATGAAAATTGAATTGCGCGAACAACAAGCGCTAGAAGTTTACATTAAATTGCTGACAGGCAAAGGGTTTGGCCCAGATACTTTTGTGCCAAGGATTAATTTTTTAAACAAATTCATGCCCTTGCTAGCAAATAAAGATCTTAATGGTATCGGCTATCGTATTGCTATCGAAGACTTAATGGATTCTGTCGCTGAAGGTGATTGGCCAGAGAGTTTGGTTATCGCGCGCGAATATTATCCTTTTTGGCTCAATGATTTAAAGGCCGTTGCACAGCTCAATAAAAACACGACTGCTGATACTTTGCCTATTGATTGGCAGCCTAAGCACGTTGCCTTGAGCGCTTTGTGGCATACGGTAGATGCGGAAAAGTTTGACACTACCGATAGCTGGGCTCTAAAAGGCTATACTAAAGCGCTGCGTTTTGAAAATGCTGAGCAAACCTTGATTGATACGCGCTTAAAATTGGCCAAAATTATGCTGGTGAGATTGCGAGATGCCCCCGATAAAAGCAATAAAGTATATCGAACTACAGTGGACGCGACGCTACCACTATTTGAAGTGAAGAAAAATCGTCGCTTATTCTTGGTGGTAGTGCGCGAGTTTTTTCATTTTTGGGCGGGCAACCCAGATGCAGATAAATTTGTTCTTAATACTCAATCTGCTAGCATACTTTAAGCAAACTATTGGAAACAGCATCGCTTTTGGCTTAAGCTTTTCTAGCTAATCATACATTTTCGCCTTAATAAAGTGCAATGCACTTTGCAATGCACTAATTTAGTGCAAACTTTCTACCCTCGTATATAAAAACCTTTTAAAATCAATGTGCATTCCAATGGCTTGATTTTTGCTTATAAACGTTGGTTTCAAATCTAGTAATTCATAATTAGTTTAAGTTTTATGGGGAGTAATTTTCAATGGAAGTTCTAATTTCAGCCAGTGATGTGTTATTTGTATTGCTAGGCGCCATCATGGTGCTGGCTATGCACGCGGGGTTTGCGTTTTTGGAAGTCGGTACCGTTCGTAGCAAAAACCAGGTCAATGCCTTAGTCAAAATCATGGTGGATTTCTCAATTTCAACCATGGCCTACTTTTTTATCGGCTATAGCATCGCTTATGGGGTCAACTTTTTTAGTGGCGCAGAAGTTTTGGCCGCCAAAAATGGTTATGATTTAGTTAAATTTTTCTTCTTACTTACCTTTGCTGCAGCCGTTCCTGCTATTGTTTCTGGCGGTATTGCGGAGCGTGCAA
>JANLWF010000285.1:0-3527 GCA_031364385.1 Methylotenera sp. | reverse complement strand
TAGGTGTTCGCCCGGGTACTTATTGCGAGCCAAAAGCGACGACGGTGGGAAGCCAAGACACCACAGGCGGCATGACGCGCGATGAGCTGAAAGAGCTGGCTTGTTTAGGTTTTAGCTCAGACTTAGTCATGCAAAGTTTTTGCCATACTGCGGCTTATCCTAAGCCCGTGGATATTAAGCTACAACACGAATTGCCTGAATTTATGTCGAGCCGTGGCGGTGTGACTTTACGCCCAGGTGACGGCATTATTCACTCTTGGTTGAACCGCCTCATTCTGCCCGACACCGTTGGCACAGGTGGCGATTCGCACACGCGTTTCCCCATTGGTATTAGCTTTCCTGCGGGTTCTGGTTTAGTGGCGTTTGCCGCCGCCACGGGTGCCATGCCATTGGATATGCCAGAATCAGTACTGGTGCGCTTTACAGGTAATATGCAGCCTGGCGTTACCTTGCGCGATTTGGTGAATGCGATTCCTTACGCGGCGATTCAAGAAGGCACTTTAACGGTTGGAAAAACCAATAAACAGAATGTGTTTAACGGCCGCATTTTAGAAATTGAAGGTTTGCCCAATTTAAAAGTTGAGCAAGCGTTTGAGTTTGCCGATGCCTCTGCCGAGCGTTCTGCCAATGGCTGTACGGTATTATTGGACAAAGCGCCTGTGATTGAATTTTTAAATTCCAACATCGTGCTGATGCAAAACATGATTGAAAATGGCTATGAGGATGCGCGTACTTTGCAACGTCGTATTGAGAATATGCAAGCATGGTTGGCAAAACCAGATTTGCTGCAACCCGATGCCGATGCGGAATATGCGCACATCATTGAGATTGATTTGAACACCATTAAAGAGCCGCTAGTAGCGTGCCCGAACGATCCTGATGACATTAAACCGATGTCAGCGGTGCAGGGCGACAAAATTGACGAAGTATTTATCGGCAGCTGTATGACCAATATTGGCCATTACCGGGCTGCGGCCAAGGTGTTGGAAGGCACAGGCAATATCCCCACCACGCTATGGATTGCCCCGCCAACGCGTATGGATGAAGCGCAACTGCGCGAGGAAGGCGTGTATTCGGTATTTGGCATTGCTGGTGCGCGTACCGAAATGCCAGGCTGTAGTTTGTGCATGGGCAACCAAGCGCGCGTGGCCGATAAAGCGACTGTATTTTCAACCTCAACACGCAACTTTGATAACCGCATGGGTCGAGATGCCCGTGTTTACTTGGGTTCAGCCGAGCTAGCCGCTGTGTGCGCAAAGCTAGGCCGCATGCCAAGCCATGCGGAATACATGGAAACTGTAGGTAGCAAACTTAGTGATGTAACGAATATTTATAAATATTTAAACTTTGACCAAATGACCGAATATAAAGCGGCGTTAGAAACCTTGCGTGATGGCAAAGTGAAGAAAATCATCCCAATTGCAGAGCTTGCTGAATAAGTGCTAACTGAACGCTAGCATATATTTGGCTTTATATAAACCTAGCCCCTGCAATATGAAACCAAAACTTCCTCCCGAAAATACTGAAATTTTCGACCAAGAAATTATCGCCCCTCCTGCAAAACGAGGTGCGTGGAAATTGTTTTTGCCATTAAGTATAACCTTAGCCATCGCTGTTTTTGCAGCATGGCATTTTGGCTGGCATGCTAAAGCAGTCACTACTGGCGTAGTGCTACTAGCGGCGTTTTCTCATGTATTAGCCTGGTTAATAGGCATAATCGGGCTAGTGCCAATTATCGGCCCCATACTGGTCAAAGTACTTAGCTTATCTATTATATGGTTGCTAAACGCGGTGGGTTATTTGGTGGCTTACGTGGCCATTAAGCGCGGCTATTCTAAAGATGTGCTTACTTATCGTGCCGTGACCATTGCCCTAATTACAGGCATTGTGATTGGCTATGTACTCGGTAGTTTAGTTTAAGTTTTTAGACACTTTTGCAAAAGTTTTTTATTCTACATCCGATTAAACCCGTCATTCTCGAGAAAGCGGGAATCCAGTTAAGGTTTTGATTGAAATGTATTCCCGCTTTCGCGAGAATGACGAAAGATAAAAAATTATTTTTAACGGTACAAACTTCAAACCAAATAACTCAATAACCTTGCCTACCACCCAGCCACAAACCTCTCGTTTTAATCAATTTACCCAAAAATTTGCGGATTACTTCCCCGCAATGTTCTTTTTTGCTGGGTTTCTTTGGGATGCGTTGACCATTGGTCGCAGTGTTACCGTGCAAGATTTAATGATTTTTGCCGCATATTTGTTAGGTGCTGCAATTATTCTGTATATCATTGGTCGACCCAGCTACATTTTGGCTGATGATACAAAATTACCACTCTGGCTTAATTGGAAATTAAAAGCTAGGCTGCCTTATTTTATGTTGCAATTTTTATTTGGCAACTTACTTAGCGCCTTATTTATTCTGTATTTTAAAAGCTCAAATCATTGGCTGGCTTGGCTTATGTCGCTATTGCTGGCGGCCATGCTGGTGGCGAATGAGTTTTTAGAAAGTGAATACAGACGTTTTACCCTTAGTTGGGCGTTGTTTGGTTTGTGTACCATGTTGCTGTTTAACTTTGCTTTACCTTTTGCAATTGGCAGTATCCTTAGTGTGTGGTTTTACCTAAGCACCCTATTGGGCGCGGTTGCAGCGCATTGGCTATATACCAAAACACCTAACCATTTGGGTAGTATTTACCCTGTTTGGCTGGTTGCTGCAACGCTCATGCTGGCTTACGCGGCAGATATGGTTCCGCCAGTGCCGCTAGCGAAGCGCGATATAGCAATGGCTTATGCATTAAAAAAAGTGAATGGCGATTATCAACTTAGTCAGCAGACATCACCTTGGTGGGTGTTTTGGCGCAAAACTAGCGATAACTTAGAGATTACGCCAGGACAGCGCGTATATTGTTACTCATCAATATTTGCACCTGCTGGCTTAAAAACACGTTTGTATCACCGCTGGCAAATTCACAGCAAAAAACAAGGCTGGGTGACGACATCGCATATAGGTTTTAGCTTAAGCGGCGGGCGTTACGATGGCTTTCGTGGTTACACTTACAAGCAGAATCTAACGGCGGGTGAATGGCGAGTGAGCGTGGAAACTGAAAGCGAAAAAACCATCGCGGTGCATAATTTTACGATTAAAGCAGCACTATCACCCAGCGCGCAAGTTATTCAATGGTATTAAAAAGTTATCCAAAGGTATTAATTTAATAGTTAATGCTTCTGGTCGTTGTGGCTCATCAACTTATCAATATACGCAATGGCAATGGCCGAAAACACAAAGGTCATGTGAATAATCGTTTGCCACATCAGCACTTTATTGCTTAAATTTTCGGCATTAATAAAGGTTTTAAGCAGATGAATTGATGAAATGCCGATAATCGCCGTAGCCAATTTTACTTTCAGCAAGTTGGCATTGACGTGCGATAACCAATCGGGCTCGTCTGGGTGACCAGTTAAATTAAGGCGCGATACAAAGGTCTCGTAACCGCCCACAATCACCATAATCAGCAAGTTTGAAATCA